>NZ_JAGGQC010000006.1:10070-15907 GCF_018613455.1 Bacillus sp. ISL-78 | reverse complement strand
TGTAATCGTCGAACCTCCTGGAAGCCCTTTTGGGGAAGAGGGGGAACCACTTTCCTCCATGTCAAACGTGTAAAAAGAGCCTTTCTGACATAAGGGGCCTACAGGTTTTCCAGTTACCGTCATTTTATGTGGCATGCTCATTGTCCTCCTTTAGCGTTTTAAATAAACAGGGGGAAACCCCGTTATTTTTTCTGAAGCTCTCTTTCTTTTTCGTTTTTCAACTCTTCTATGGAAAGTTTCAATAGATCCTCTTTTCGATTAGTGACCACTTTTTTTAATCCCCATGCGATTTTTTCAGCTTCCTCCTTGCTTGTAATCTCAAAGTGATGTTCAAAAATGGCCCCGATCTCAATCAATCGTTTCGTCCGTTCTTTTCGTTCTTTTTGTTTGATTCGACTCTCCACTTGCTGTTTTTGCGCCTTCATTTTCTCCATTTTTTCTTCTAACTCTTGTAATCTCTCACTATCCGTTTTACGAGCCATAAAACCAAACCCTCTCTTCATTCCCATAATTTTCTTTAAGTATAGCTAAATAGGTGATAGAATACTAGACAAAAGGCAAGAATCGCCACAATGAGTGTGGCATTGATTCCCTGAGATCGAAGAGCAAAGGGCGCACTTATACAAACTTCGTTTGTGTGCGGTTGCTTCGCAACGGAAAAGCATATTCGCTAGGGAGCGAATACAAAAATACAAACCCTCCATTCGGCTACAGGCCGAATGGAAAGGAAGTATCCGTCTACGGGACGGATACAAAAAGTCATCGCCGTATCGGCGAAAACGAAATGAAACAGGAACCATCTTCGATGCTTTCTGTTTCATTTCGTACCTATCAAACCCATTAAAGGAGGTGCTCGATCATGGCCATTTACCATTTCTCTGCACAAGTGATTTCAAGAAGCAAAGGTCAATCAGCTGTTGCTTCGGCTGCCTATCGTTCTGGTGAACGATTAACAGATGAACGAACAGATGAAACCAAGTTCTATAAAAGAGAGGTGCAACCAGAAACCATGATTCTTGCGCCTTCTCAGTCTCCAGAATGGGTACAAGATCGGCAACAACTTTGGAATGAAGTGGAGAAAGCCGAAACAAGAAAAAACTCACAAGTGGCTAGAGAAATTAATATCGCTTTACCTAGGGAATTATCCCATCAAGAACAGGTTGAGTTAATTCGTGGGTATGTTCAAAAAGAATTCGTGGATCAAGGTATGATTGCCGATGTAGCGATTCACCGTGACGACAAAGAAAATCCCCATGCCCATGTGATGTTGACCACTCGCGAAATTTCCAAAGACGGATTCACCGTTAAAAATCGTGACTGGAACAAAAAAGAATTATTGGTGCAATGGCGTGAACAGTGGGCAGAACATGCTAATAAATCCTTAGAACGTGAAGGTATTCAGGACCGTATCTCCCATGAATCCCATGAAAAACGAAACCTGATTATTTTTCCAACGGTCCATCTTGGCCATGTGGCTCACGAAATGGAAAAGCGTGGGGTCCAAACGGACCGAGGAACGATCAATCGTGATCGCCAAGAATATAATCGTCTTGTCGTGAATCTCCAAAAATACCGGGAAGAAAAGAAAGCCCTGCAACAAGAAAAAGCATGGAGGCAAGAACAACGGCAAAAATCCGAACGATTCAACACGCCTGCCGAACGTGTTCACTTACAAGAAGCTTCTAAGCTTTTGAACTTGGATCGTGAACCTACCTTGAAAGAAATCTTTGTAAAACGTAAGGAGCTCGATCAGTGGGAGAATCAAGTACATAACGATGACCAACAGATTCGATGGAAAGATGAAACCATCCGAGGCGCTTCTGAAACCTACCGTTGGATTCATATTTTTGAAAATCAACGCCAGCAAGCCCAGCAACAATTGGAAACAATCAATTGGATGAATCCCTTTAAACTAAAGGAAAATCGAATGACAAAGGAACAAGCCGAACTGGAAATGTCCAAGGCGGAAGACCAAATAACATTGCGTGATAAAACACTACACAGCTACCGTGAAAAGCTTGGCTTCCATACCGAAAAAGAATTTCACCAGATGCAAAGTCAATATCAAACGGATTATCCTGGGCTACTAGAGAAAAATCGACAGACACGTGGACAAATCAATCGGGAAAGAGACGTCTTAAAAAAGGCTGAGACAGCCCACCAGAACGCTTTTGTACGTCAAGTGGCCTCTTTATATCCTGAACGTCCTGAAATGCTCCATATAAGCCTTGAAACGGCTAAAAAGCTTATGGACATTAATCAAGCAAACGGAAATAAAGTGGTCCCACTTGAGACCATCCAGAAAACGTTACATAACCGTAAAGAGGAAATTCAAAGGCTCCAGGGTGAATTGAATCGTGTGAATCAGCATCGGTCTCGCCTGCAGCGTGCTGAAGGCTATCTGGAAAATTATGAAACGCAGCATGCCGTTGTTGAAAAAATCGAGAACAATCCTTTCTTGAAAGGAAAATTGCTTGTTTCAAAATCAGCTAAACAAGAATATGAACAGGCTATTTCTACACGAGAAAACTCCCAAGATTCGATGAAGAAAGAAGGCGTTTCTGGAAGAAAGGACCTTGAAAAACAGTTCCATACTTTAGGGAAAATGGAAGCTAGAGTTCCTGCATTTAAAGATCAGATTCAATCACAAGAAAAGGGCCTCGGCCTATTAGAGGGCATTATGAATGGCGTTGAACAGGCAGGAAGGGACATGCAGAGAGAACAAAAACAGCAGCGACAAAGTCCATTACCTGTTAGGAGAAATGAGAAAAACCGTAAGCGTGGTTGGGAAATGGAGAGATAAAATATTTACTGTACTATTCGTTGTAGTATAGCGCCCTTGTTTGAGGTGGATTGATCGCTGGGTAAATAAAAGGAGAGTCTAATTTAGACTCTCCTTTTGGTAATTTTGTTAATTATTTTTCTTAGTTCTTTCAGTGAATTTTTCTATAAGAAAAAAATAATTAACTTTGTTATAACAGAAACAACCAAGACGTCAATAAAATAAATGTTTTATCGCTTATTCTATTAAACTTATTTACCCATATATCCCATTGTTACTTCTTCTTCTTTTTCTTTATAAATTTATTACACGCATAAAGCCCTGCAACACCAGTTATTTCTGCTGCTAATGATTTAAGAGCAGATCCACCTACTCTCAGTTTTTCCTCCCAAGTTGTCGCTTGTGTAATAAGCTTTGCTGTTTCTTTGAAACCACCTAATGCATTTATATATTTTTTAACTTTAATAAGTTTTGCAGCTACTAAAAGATTAGAACCTACAAACCATGTTAAAGCTGCTGAACATGCCCCAATTGCAACCCAATCAGGGTCTGCTAATACAGGAAACGCTGTATTTTTATTAAATTCAACTACTTGTATTAAAGAATTATCTATAATTTCATAATGAGTTGGTACATCATTACCATTAGCATCTTTAGCCCAAGCTTCTCCAAATATACTTTGAATGATATTATTTTCATCAACTACAAAAACCTCTTCAATATCATCTTCCAGTGCTAATTCTTCTCCAAAATAGTCGGAAGAGAATACTAATTTATGACCTTCTGGTAAATCTAGTTTAAAATCATATTTTTTAGGTGCATTTTCATTATTAATACTAACAACACTTCTTACTCCAACGTCAGTAGGTTGAATTACTAAGTCTACATTTTCATTACCATTATATTGATAGCTGCCATCCTTTGTTACTACTGGATTACCAATCTTCATTTCATTTGGTATACCAATTTTAATATCTGGTTCATTATCAAGATCACTACTTACAATAATTTCATTGAGAAATTGATCTGGTAGTTTAATAGTATTAATATCATTATTAATAGAACCATCATCATCTGCTTTTACTAATTCTTCTGTTCCAGTAATTTCTTCAACTGCCTTTGCTGCATCAATTTCATCAGGTGTTGTTGCTTGTACATTTGAATGAATAAAGACTATAGATGTAAATAATACCAAACTCAGGAATACCATAAAGATTTTATTGAAAATTTTCATTAACTAAATACCTCTTCTCATATATTTGTTATTATTGTATAATAATGTATATTCAGTGTAAATATTTCCCTTCAGAAAAGGTGATGAATATGAATCAAATTTTTAATTACACGACCATATTAACAATCTTTATTTTTATTTTATTTAGTGCAAATATGATTAAACAAACAACGTTTGTATTTCTATTTATTCCTTTGAGTCTTTGTATGTTAGCTGTGGGAGTAATTCAATTTAAAAGAACTATAAAAAAAAGAAATAATATTGATGAAGAAGCAAATACATTCAAGGCTTTGTTAGAAAAAAGAATCAAATAAAGAGAGCCACTTTTTTAGTGGCTCTCTTTATTTGATTCTACTGGTTGGCTATTAGTGTTTTTCAAGGTCTTGGCTATACTTACGTGGGTTGACTCAGGCTTTTTTAGGTTCTTACTGCTTTTACATAGTCTTCAATTATAAAAGCCATAAAATAACATGATGAAAAGCTTAAAATACATAGCAATATTAATTGGATTAATTTTTTTGATTTATTGAAGGAATGTCGGGAAATAAGTTCCTCTATTTCAGAAAAATCTAGAAACAAAACTCATGACAATGAGTATAGTAATTAGCGCAGGCTCTCATTCCACTATGAAATGAGGTATGCCCAATCGGTGTTTTTAATCAAATTATTATAGGTATTATCGTGGGGATTATTGTAGATCTTTTCAATCACTGGATAAGTAAGAAATAGTGCTCGTTGGGTCTGTCGGTTAATTCAGTTGTTTGAATTAATCGGAGCTCAAAACAAGTAAAATTATAAAAAAATCTCAATTTTAGTACCTTTAATACATAAACCACACTCGAACGTTAGTGAAAGACACTAAATGTTTTCAATACGTTATTCGTTTCTTCTTCGGTAATGCCGATATAGCGTAAGGTGACAGAAGGATGGGAATGATGCAGGATTCGTTGTAACATGGCAATATCCTTCGTAGCCTTGTAAAACCAATAACCAAACGTTTTTCTTAAAGTATGGTTGCCGACATGTTCCACCCCAGCGAACTCTGCAGCCTTATTTAACTGTCGGTAGGCCTGAGTAGGGGTAATGGGGCGTTCTCCCTTTCTAGACGGGAATAAATAGGGGCTCTGGACGTTTTTGGCATAGTCGTAGACCTCCTGGAAACAGTTCGCGATATACATATCGCGGATTTTTTGTGTTTTTCCTTCTTTAACCCGGAGAATCTTGTTTTGTTTGCCTTTAAGGTCCAGGATTTGTTTCGTGGTTAGCTTGAGCAGATCTCCGACGCGCAGGCCGGTCTCGCAGCCTACGACAAATAGGATGTAATCACGCTCCGAACAATGGCGCTTCAGCGCCCATTTCATATCTTCTAACTGCTGCTGATCCCGGATCGGCTGCACATCTTTTGGTTGCGTCATCTTCATCGACCTTTCTTCTATCCTCAAAAATCTGGATTCAAAACCCTTATGTACCAATGATTTGAATGTACGATTTTTTTCTCTTATTACAGTATAAAGAGAAAAGACGAAAAAAGTCAATGAAATCAGGGTTTTGAAAGTACGATAATTTATATTATCGTACATTCAAATTCAAGAAAAAAAACTCCTTTATTCAGCTAAGGGGGCAGAATAGCCCTATAAAATATTGATTATACTTAGATTAAATAAAAAAAGCCCGATCAATAAAAAAAAGTACCTTGATCAAGTACGGTATCAAAGTACTTTCCATTTAACAAACTACCAATTACCCCAAAAGCAATTATCCCAAAAGTCATTATCGCAGCGTTTTTTCTTACAACAATCTTTGTGATGGTCGTCATCGCAG
>NZ_JAGGQC010000006.1:0-10038 GCF_018613455.1 Bacillus sp. ISL-78 | reverse complement strand
ACAACAATCATCGTGATGGTCGTTATCGCAGCGTTTTTTCTTCTTACAAGACATAGAAATATCACTACTTTCTATTATTTGCTATCAATATATGCAAAGCAGATAAAAAAGGAAGTACTCTTGTCCATATTGATAAAAAATTTTGTATAGCGATCAATAACTATCGCTTAGAGGAAATGCATAAAATCCTGCATGTTTTTATCTGTTTTAGGTGGTACGCTTTAAATTAACCCCATTCGATTACATTCCTGTATTTTCTTTTTTCTAGTCACATCAGCTAAAATGCTGCACTGTTCGTCCAAATACAATTTATTTGGTTCGGATTTAATCGATAGACGCTTATCATTAGTAATCATCTTTTGCCAATAGCTAGAACCATCCATAAAAGTAACTTTGCAGTTTCTTATAGTTGATTTTTGGTAGTGGTAAAAAGCTTGGTTGCAACCTTCACTAGCTAAGGGAAGGTTGCAGAAATAACACTTCCACTTGGCTTGTTTGCTGGTGTAGTAGAGCTTGCAGATATTGTTTCGATAGTTGTTGTACCGAATTTAGCTGGTATTACATAACGTCAGAGTCATTCGAGACAAAGTAGTTAACATTGGGCTTATTCCTGTAACTATTACCATAACTGTTCTTGGTGGTACTGTTATACCCCCATTACAACTTCTATACCATTCCAGGAGCATACAGATTTTCCAGATGCTTGCCCTGAGGATATAGTAACAGAATCCCCATTTGTAATAGAAGGGATCTTTACTCAAGCTGGAGTACCAGTTGTTGACGTCGCAGGACTTCTTCCTGCTCCGACGACAGGCGGCCTGTTAGGCGGCGCGTAGGCAAGTTTTTTGACTTCAATAAAAAGAGCTTACACAGCCGTTTTCGAAATTTTAAAGTGGTACAATGTTTCAAATACGCCTAAGAAGAATCCCTCAACTGGTATCGATGACCTAAGACTAACTCTTACGAATCGACCAGGAACGGTAAATCCGAAGTTCTATTCTTTTTTCCTAAAAGTATAAATAGCAACCGTTTGTATAAAACGGTTGCTATATTTCATTGCTAAAAACGATTCCAAATTTTCTTTAAATCTAATGGTACGAATACTTTATCCCCATGTATTTCCTTATGTATAATGAGGTTTGGAAAGTATGAATCACTTAACTCTTCTTTTTTATGCCTAGCTGGGTTTATTCCTAAAAAATTTCTAAAGTCTTCAGGTAACCGCATCACACTAACTCCTTTTTTCTTTTTTTTAAGTAATCATTCTTAATATATCCATTAAGAATAACTTTATTTCTAATATGAGCGATTGCAAAATGTATTGTTTATCCTTATAAATAGACAGAACCACCCGTTAAAGGTGGTTCTGGAAAATGGATGTTATTTTATGAAGTGATTTATCTATTTTATTTTGTTCCAAAAAATATGTGAGTCCAATTGTATATACAAAGTTCAAAGAACGTTCGTAAAAGCAAATGCAAGTTCATGAACATTCGTACCTTTTTTTGTACTTAACCGAACGTTAAAACTTGCTGTTTCGTAAAGAAATGATATCGTTCGTTGAATGTATACTTTTATGAACGCTGGGACTTTCATTAAGATATAAAATGCCATCTATTGGGTTCAATAACAGTTAAGAACAGATAATATAAAATCAGAAACAGCAATTATTATAAAATTTAATTTCGTTTATTCCCCGTGAAAACTAGACAGTATCCAAGCGAGCAAATGACCCTGAAAAAGCTGTAACAGCTGAACCGGTAAAATCCTATTTATTAAACACAAAATCTTATAATTGAGTCACTCAATTGGATTCGGACAATACATAAGGATTTGAATGTACGATTTCATACATAAGCATTAACATTTTTCTTTGGGCATACCTTAGTTTTAAAGGGATAGAGTACTAAATACAGTAACCCGATAGGAGGGAATAACATCGAAAAATACATTAGTTCAATATGGTCAAACACTTCAACTTGTGGGTAGGACTTTAATTTATATTTCTAATAGGATGTATCCAGATTTTTTAGATGAAGAAATGAGAAATAATGATCAGTTCAGTATTGATCTACAAAATTCAATTAGTGTAGGTCAAAGTAACTTACAATCTCTTGAAACAATAATTCCTCCAAAATTCATTATGGAAGAACATCAGTTGTTAGTAAAATCTATTAAAGGATTGGTTGATGCTCTGGAAGATTTGTTACGTAGCATTAATTTAAAGATTTCGTTAACGATAAAGGAAACAGATTTGGAAAAAGAAATTTTAAATTTGAGAAAAAATGAGGAAAAGGTAAATGTTGCATCAAGGGAAGTTACCGAGAAAATAATATCGCCTTATAGAACTAACGGGTGCTTTAGCTTAGGATTGGAGCTGTCTTTAAAAGGCAGCTTTTTCTTTATGCGGGCAGGATAGTTCAACAAGGATAACGGTTAACACTCATGCTACTATTTAGTTAATTAGAGTAATAATAGATGGAGAGAGGAGCTTCAATAAGTGCTCAAAAATAGAAAAGTAATCGTAACAGGCGCGGCTTCTGGAATAGGAAAAGAAATTGTCAAACAATGCTTACATGAGGGGGCTTCAGTAATTGCATGCGATATTAATGAACATTCCTTATATGATTTAAAACGGTCAATGGATGATCGCTATGTTCTACATACATATAAGATAGATGTAAGTAACCATGAAGAGGTCGTTAAATTTTTTTTATATGTTGAAGCAGAACATACTGATGTAGATGGTTTAGTTAATAATGCGGGGATTTATTTGGCGAAAAATATACTAGATTATCAAGTAGATGAAATTGATAAAGTCTTAGATATAAACGTTAAGGGGTTTATTTATCTCTCACAAATGTTCGGTAAAAAATTGTTTCAAAGCCAACGTAAGGGAATTATCGTTAATATGTCTTCAGTGTCAGGAATGCAAGGCAGTTCAGATGCAATTTATGGGTTATCAAAAGCTGCCATATTAGGTTTAACTAAAAGCTGTGCAATGAATTTCTCACCATACATCCGAGTTAATGCGGTTGCTCCTACGATGGTTAATACTCCCATGATGGGTACGATACCTGATTGGAGAAAAGAGGAGTATTTAAGTCACCAACTCATCAATACGCCTGTCCTGCCTGAAGATGTGGCTGATACTGTTGTCTTCTTATTATCAGATAGAGCCAAGCATTATACAGGCGCAACATTCGATATTAATAATGGAGGATATCTAAGATAGTTCTGCTTCTTGTTAAACAATAGGCACGTTTGTTGGATCGGGGTTGTGAGGCAATCCTTTTTCTTATGGCACTAACGGGGCAGGTTAGTTCATCAAGAAAATGGTTTTTTGTGGTAAAATCAATAGGAAAAGGGAACTTTTACCTTTTTAGTTCGTATTAAAAGTAGCAGAAAATAAAATTGTCCTTTGGGGGTGAAAAGGTGGATTA
Organism: Bacillus sp. ISL-78; assembly: GCF_018613455.1. Taxonomy (NCBI): domain Bacteria; kingdom Bacillati; phylum Bacillota; class Bacilli; order Caryophanales; family Bacillaceae; genus Bacillus; species Bacillus sp. ISL-78. The sequence continues at coordinate 6,595 of NZ_JAGGQC010000006.1, read as the reverse complement.
TGGATCATTGGTTATTGGTATAGCTCTTTTACTTGTATCGTACTTAGTAGCTGTGAAAAAACAAACCTGGTTGTTAGCAGGATTTAATGAAAAAATGATAAAAAATAAGTCTTTATTAGGTACAGTGACAGGTGGAACTTTTTTTCTCCCGTTAGGATTGTTAGTAGTTTTCAATAGTTTTATTGACTATCCCTATGAATTAACGGTTCTTATAATTGCTATGTTGCTTTTATTAACAATTGTATATGTTTTTATCAATAGAAGGTTACTTGACTAAAAGGTGCTATAACTTTAATGAGCTGTGACGATCACGATCAGCTCTTTTTCTTATGGAACAAACGGGGCAGCATAACAACTAAGTTTGTGATTTAATACACTTAAACTAACGGGTGCGTTAGCGCCATAAGAAGGCCGCCAATTGGCGGCCTTTTGAACGTGCGATTCTTACAATAATCGTACATTTGAACTCAAGTAAAAAACTCTCCATGATCTTCGTGTTCTAGTCCTGTACTGTTTCATGGTGAATATATAACGAAACACGATATTTTCAAAAGCAGTTTTTTTCTGTTATTTTGTTCTGTTTTCATGTTGAATATTCATAAATTATGATAAAATGTTATTAATGGATAACAAAAAGTGTTATCCGTGAATAAAATATCGTATGACTGAGAACACTAGTCTTAATATTGGATGTGGTTTTATTGGCAGCATTCAACGGAGCTACACAGGCCCAAGTTGAAGACATTTTAAAGAAGATTGTTGATTGTATTCATCGGGGAAATGACCATTTTATCCTTTTGGCACAAAGAGATAAGAACGAAGCTACTTTGTTGGAATTAGGATTTAGAGCCGCAGATGTAAGGCTAATTGTTGAAGAAGAACTAACTTATGAAGATTATTACAGAGGACCCAATCCTAATGGGAGCAGTAATGTTCCTCCACGATTGCGTAATAGTGATATGTGGGAATTTGGAAAGGTTGTTACTGGAAATGAAACAATGGAAGTTTATATTAAGTTCAGTTTTATTGAAGACAATGATGGCCCTTTTACCTGTTGTGTTTCTTTTCATAAACCAGATCGTACAATCACATACCCCCTTAAGGCATCATGAGTGAGGGGGTATGTAAAACAGGAGGAAAAAGATATGACGTTACAATTAAAATTTTGTGTTCATTGTTTTGAACGAACTCCGGTTGAACATAAATTTGTTACAGATAAAGTTGAATTGAATGGCGAAACTATCACATATGAAGCTGAACGTTATGAATGTACAAAATGTGGACAGTACACAGATAACGACGAATTAACAGATCGAAACTATAATACGATTTATCGTAAATATCAGGAAAAGAAAGATATGTTAAAAGCAGAAGATTTTCGTTATGTTCGTAACGAACTTTATCAGGTTAGTACGCGCGTAATGGCTAAATTAATTGGATGGAGCCCTGCTACTATCTCTCGGTATGAAAATGGAAGTTTACAGACTAAAAAACATGATACTCATTTTAGAACATATTTAGATCCACGCGCGATGAAACGAGCATTTGATAATTATCGTGATGAACTTGAAGAGAAACCTAAAAGAGAACTTGAAGAGAGGTTATCTTTTTTATTAGATACAGTAAAATCGAGTGAGTTATTAAAGGGATTAGATGACAGGCTTACTTTGTTAAATATAGAAGATATAGATGATGAATGGCACATGGCTTCTACAGAATCAGTAGAAAAGTTTTTTATTATAAAAGGGCAAGAATTTAATGAGGAAGATGAAGACGATTTAAGAGTTTCTCCTTTAAAACTTCAGAAATTAATGTATTTCGCTCAGGGATGGAACCACGCTTTTACTGGACACGATTTATTTGAAGATAATTTCCAAGCATGGAAACATGGTCCTGTAATTCCTGATTTGTACCATCGCTATAAACCGTATGGTTCGAAGAGAATTGATAAAGATTTTGGTGTATCGATTCAGGATTTAGGTTTAACATCTGATCAGTTGAGTATATTGCATTGGATATGGGATAAATATAGTAAATTTGAAGCGAAATTTTTAGAGGACTTAACACATATTGAGTATCCTTGGCGAAAAACGCGCGCAGATTTGCCTGATGATGCGAGTTGCGATTGGGTAATTAAAAAAGACGATATTCATCATTTCTTTGATTCAATGTATCGAACATTAAAATTGCTACAGAGAAATTAATTTAAAGTTTATGTAGTCTGTGAGATTAAAAAACCTCTGGAACTAACTATTCCAGAGGTTTTTTAATCTACAAATGTACCGTTTCCCTTGTAGGAAAAGAGCGTTATCATCTAGAATTAACGTAATAACGGGGTGATTATTCATGAATAACGCTGAGGACAATTTCGGTTATTTTGCTAAAACTGTTAGCGAAAGATTAGGAATCGCCAAAGATACTCTTCGCAGCTGGAGCTTAAAGCTTGAAGCTGAGGGGGTAAAGTTTGAACGTAATGCCAGGGATCAAAGAATCTATTATGAAAAAGACATCAGGGCTTTGGAAAACATGAAAGAATTAATGGACTTACAGCAACCTCTAAATGATGTGAGTAAAACTATAGCTAATAAGATTGAAAAATCCTTTTATAATAAGGATAAAACGATAAAAAACACAGAAATAACGCCTAGCGTTTCACAGGGAGAAAACGGATTAATAACGCAAGAAAAACAGATGGAAAATTTCAAAAAAGAATTGATTGAAGAACTCTCTAATAAACAAAGTGAAATCATGGAACAATTTAAAAATGACCTAACTAAAGAAATGTCTACTGTGATGCAGGATCGTTTTGAAAATGCTGTAAATGAAGCAGTGAAAATGGCTCTATTACAAGAAAGAAAAGAAATTAAAAAGCAAGTTGTTCAAGAGATAGAGGAAAATACTCTCCAAATTGCTTCGGGAATGGAAAAAACAGATGGAAAAGGTATTTTGAAACGATTAAAGTTTTGGTAGATTATATTTCTAATAAAAAGGTAATTCAGCTGAATTACCTTTTTTATTAGTGTTGAACTTCCGGTAAGGTGCTTTATGTTAACTAATTATGCTTTAGAAAATTTGAAATAAATTGTTAATATAGAGTGTTTTCCATGTGAGAAAGTTATTGTTTTTGGGAGGATTTAAGTTTGAATATGTATGAATCAGTAAAAGAGTTTTATTTAACTATTTATTAATGTTTTTAGATTTAAAAATTCGGAAATTCCTCTTGCGTTGCTTCTCCAAGTTCTTTTAAAAACAATTCATCTTGGGTTCACTTTATTTTCTGGGTCTCTTATTTTCTTTTTAAAAATCTCCATTTAAAAAACTTATAGCAGGAACCACATAAAACCAAACAATGAAGGCAAGAAAAATTAGTGAAAAAACAATTCTAAACCTTCCTTTTGTTCCAAATAAAGAAAGTAGTAATCCAGCAATTGGGGCGAGGGAATAAGCATAATATAAGGATGCTGTAATACCTGTACTTTTTACATTTACGAATTCAGTCATGATTAAAATAACAACAACTATTGCTAACATGACAATTGATAGGATTCTTGCTGCTTTTGTATCTCTAGTCATTAAAAATCTCCTCCTGAGTAAGATTTAACCATTTTAACCTTTTTAAACCAGATAAAATACTATCGTGAAAAGTTTGAATTCACGACCCAAGAAGAATTTGATTGTCCAGGACTCCTAGAAAGGGTCGAGGGTGGATCTATTAAAGACCATAAACTATCAAATTTACTTGTTTTTTGGTAGCAATTGTTGGATAATTAACCATAACAAAAAACGGACGAAAAAAAAGAACTCCAACGTGTCTAAGTGGTGGTGGAACACCCTTAAACCGTTCCCCCTAATCGCAGTAGGGAAAACACTTGTCGAAGTCCTTTGTTACTAATAAAGTTATATCACTTATTTTAGTGTATATTACTTTCAGTTTCAAGGAAAAAATATTGTTTCTTTGCTATAGACACAATAAAAAAGACACTGTTTCCCTTAATCTTTATCGGGAGCAGTGTCTTTTTTATTGTCCTCTAAGGAGGAAATACCATGTTAGTAGCAGGCAGAATTGAAAATTTTAAAGACTACAGCAAGTTTAGCAGCATAAAGGAATTTAACAACACGATTGAAATGTTCCTAGCTGAACATAAAAAAGATTTCACTAAAGGAGAACTCGTCGCGTTCAAACGCCTGGTCCGATTCTCCGCAAAATATGCAGGTGTTGCCAACGCCAAGATTGGAACGCTAGTAAAAGCCATCAATGAAAAATTGAATGGGTTTGGGGTTAGCCGATCTACTTTTGAACGGATGCTAAGAAAAGCGAAGGACTTAGGCATCTTATCCATCGAAAACACGGCAAAATCAAAAGGTGGCAAAGGACATAATGTCTATATTTTCAACACAATTGATGTATTAAAAAAGCGAAAATTGACGTATTGCGAGAATCAAGAGAAACCTTGCGGCAGTAAGGCTGAATCCTCCAATTTTGAAAAGGAAACTAGTAATCTTTTAGAAACTAGCAATATTAAAAAATTAAATACACGTAAAGATGTTCCTTTAGATTCAACTTTTACGGCTTCTTATGTGCCTAAAGAATTTGTCCAGGCTGTTAAGCCTTTCTTTGATCATGCAGCCATGATTGAAGATTTTTGGAAAAGTGTTTTCCTTGATACGAAAGCCATTTCACACATAGTCGAACAAGAAACCATTACATATACTGCTATAAACGCCTTTAAACAATCCATTAGAGGCTATAAACAAGGAAAAGTAAAAACCAATCTGGTTCGTTATTTCACAGGAACCTTTAAAAAACTCATGGATCAGGCTTATTCTGCTATGCCTTTAGAGCAGTTTGCACCTCTTCAGTAAAAAGAGCCCAAACAGGACTCTAGCCATTTCTATGTTAAAAAATGATATACATTAACCAATTCCAAACTGGGTGAATATCCTAAAGTAAATGAAGGAGGGATATCTTTAGTGGACTACAATAACAACAACAATCCAATGAATCCTAATCAAGTTCAGGGGGCTTACCAGCCTAACGATATAAAAAACCTATGTAGGAAATATATGAATTACCATGTTATAGGACAATTAAGCGACGGGTCAAAGATTGATGGGATTATTGATGATATGGATGAAGAAAGTGTGACTATGCTAGTTCCTGAAGAATTTGATGGAGACCAAGAAAACAGGCAACAATATGGCTATGGATATGACTACGATGATTACGGACGTCCTCGCAGAAGAAGATATCGCCGATATCGTCGACAAAGATTCCCATATGTTGTTTTTGTATTCCCATATGTTAGACCCTATCCATATTATTACCCGTATGGATACGGAGGATATTAATGAAAGTCACTTTACTAAATTAAAGGCAGCATGTAGCTGCCTTTATCAAAGCAAGAAAGGACTAGATAGTATACTGCATGATAAAAAGGAGGAATCTTTAATATCAAATAAAGTCCCCTTCTTTTAACACTCATTTTTAGTATTCATCGTACCATTTCTTATCACAACAACATTTATCATTGTGTTTATCATTGTGCTTATCATTGTGCTTTTTATAGCATTTATAGTAATATTCTTCACGATAATTATCGTACTTCTTATAACACTTAAAGTAAAAACCGTCTTTTTTATCTTTTTTATTATAGTTATCATAATTATCATAATATCTATAATCATTGTAATCATTGTAATTTCCCATACAAACATCTCCCTTTTCTATTCGCTAAAATAGTATATTCATCACAAATAGAAATGAAACGAGGTTTGTCCCCCTTTATTATAAAATCCGCGATTATCCTATTATGGATGAAAGGGGTTCCTGCATGTCTGGACCCCATTAATAAAAAAAGCCCTAAAAGGACCCTAATGATTTCTATGCAAGTACATAGAGAGAGAACTAATTCCATTAGGCTGCATAGCAAGCCTAATGGAAAAAGAAGAAAACAGGTCTTTTATAAGCTTTACTCGTTCTAAATTATCTCTATTTAGCTTTCTACTGCGTTTTTCAATGGATGGGTAACTAAAATATTAAGGGATCAGGATAAAAACTCTTATGGGCCTATTAGAATCCTTAAAACACTTATGCGTTTTTTTAGCTTTTGACTGAAGCTGTTTCTTTTTCGTAGACAACAGGGACGATATCTAATTCAAGCTGTTGAGCCACGATGTACCGTCTATAACCATCTGTCAGCATATTTGTCTCCCGGTTAATGGTAAGGGGTTCATCTAAATGGCCGTTCTGTTTCACAAAATTGACCACTTGCTGCGTTTTTTCAGGATTCGGATGCGAGTTTAAAAACGCTTCTGGCACCACGATTTCTTTCCGTTCCAGAAAATCCTCGGTTCCTTTTGGAGCTTTGGGTTTTTCTTTTGGCTTTTCTGCTGCTTGGCTCTTTACAGGCTTGGATGTTTCCTGTTTTTCAGGCAGAATCGACACTTGAAAACAGATCAATCCGATTTCCCCTGGACAATCCTCCACGGATACATCCAACGTTGGTTCGCCTTGCACCATGATTTTTTGTTGGTTGATATTCTTGGCCGTAAGGCCGGCTTTTTGGAGCTGTTTCTGATTGAGAAAGACCGTATA
>NZ_JAGGQC010000059.1:0-9041 GCF_018613455.1 Bacillus sp. ISL-78 | reverse complement strand
ACAAGGCAGAGGTTAAGATCCGTTTTCAGGGAAAACGCATATCCTAATTTGCGGTCCGTAAGGTCATCTGAAAGCTTTTGGATATAGAAATCCGGATTGTGCATCTGGTAAAAGGAGAGCAGCGTCAGCATATAGCCCTCCGATTCAGGAAGAAACTCGGCAAGGCTGATTGAATCTGAACGGTCCCCCAGACATATCGCAGTGGCTAACTGGTTTCTCCGCAGTTTTTTCACATCTTCCAGCACTTCAGCATGTTCAAAGTCAACCTTCCAGGCTTGTACCGATTTTTCCAGTGTATGATTGAACGCCTCATACTCAATCGGCTTCAGCAGGTAATCAAAGCTGCTGTGCTGAATGGCTTTGCGCATATAGGAATAATCGTTATAACCAGTAATGAAAATAACTTTCCCAGGATAGGAAATGGAATCCAGCCACTCAATCAGTTCGATTCCGCCCATACCGGGCATTTTCACGTCTGTAAAGATAATCTCCGGGCGTTCTTTTTCAATCAGTGATTTTGCCTCATGGCCATTTTTGGCTTCCAATAGCTTGGTGATGCCGTGAGTTTCCCACTGGCCTAAATGGCGTATGACGTCCCGCACATTGAATTCATCATCGACAATCAGTGCTTTCACCGTGTGCATCTCCTTTCCTGAAATAAGTCTTTATTATTCCCAAGGGGCTCTTTATCGGGATTCTCATGCTAACGGAAAACCCCAGTCCGTCATTCGAATCTACTTTCATTTCTGCACTTGGTCCATACCCTAGAAGCAGCCTGTCACGAATATTCTTCAGGCCTATATGTTCATGCGAATAAGTCCCTTCGTAAGGGGGTGAATAGATATGTTCCCGAAGAGTCTGAAGCTCTTCTTCCGTCAGACCCGGACCATCATTCTCGACAGTGAAGAACAGATCGTTTCCTTGTTTTTCCCCGTTAATCGACAAATGAGCGTTGCTATAACCTTCCTCATACGTGTGTTTAAAAAAATTCTCTGCCAGGGGCTGGAGAATCATACTTGGAATAGTCATGTCCATAATAGACTCATCGATATTGACCGAGTAACTTACATTTTCACCAAAACGCTCTGTTTGAAGGGAGAGGTACGCTTTTGTATACTCAGCTTCATCCCGAACCCGTACCCATTGATCTGCCTGCATTGAGTAGCGCATCATTTTGGACAGTGAAGTCAGCAATTGATAGACCTTTGGTGCATTCGACCTGAGGGCGACAGCGCCGATGGATTGTAAAGCGTTAAACAAAAAATGAGGATTAACCTGTGATTTTAACGCCCTGAACTGGTTCTTCCTGTTTTCAATTTCAAGTTTATATTCACGGTCAATGTGGGAATTGATCCGGTTCATCATATCCTTCATGTGTGACTCCAAATGGCCAATTTCATCGCTTTTGGTATCATCAAAAGGGACATTCATATTTCCGCCTTCAATGGAGCGGACTTTGCTGCTCAGCCTCGTAATGGGACGGGTAATCCTATTTGAGATAATGCCTATCATCAGCAAACCCAATATTCCTACGCCGATGCCGACAAGGATATTGGTATAGGCGGTTTTCCTGACATCTTCATATAAAGCCTGGCTCGACATGACCTTAATCAATTTCCAGCCGTTCAGTGACCCTGATAACTCTTTTGATAAGAGAATATCGTCATCATGCCGGCTCCCATTCCCGTCAAGACGTTGCTTTTCATCGGCAGGAAGAGGTTTTCCAATCAGGGCACGATCATTTGCATACATGACGCGATCTTTTGAATCAATAAGCAAAACTGAAGATGCGTCTCCCTGGACAAGGTTATTGCAAATGCGGGCGTACTCGCCCAAATCAATGTCGATTGTAATCATCCCAAGAAACTTTTTAGAAAGAACATCTATAATTTTGTGGTGAAAAGTCATCACCATCGTTTTGTCCGATTTTGGAACAATGGCTGCATTATTGTAATTCTCAAGTGGGTGGGGCGGCTCAATCAAATATTGTGAGTCAGATGTATACAGCTGTTTGATCGGGCCCTGCTTCAGAAAATTCGGCTGATACCTGTGTGTGCTGATCATTGCATTATAGACAGTGAATGACTCATTGTTTTTAGCAATATAGAAACGGATTTGCCTGAATTCGTTTCTCATTAGATAAAAGGTTTCGAGACTCTTTTCCATGGTCATAGGGCTGAAATAAATGGAGTCCTCGAAGCCGTTTTTAAAAATCCGAAACAGATCAGGGTTGCGGTACAGAATATATGGAAAATCAATCATGTCGTCAAAATACTGCTCCAGTTCATCCGCATTCTTCTGAAGCTGCTCCCGGCTGTTTTCAAGTTCATACTGCTCCACACTGCTTTTTGTGTAAGTGTAGATGAAAAAAACGGACAGGAAATAGGGCAGAACGATGAAAATCAGCAGCATGATCAATAAACGGCTTTGTATGCTTTTCACAGGAGGCACCCCCTTTCGCAGAAGGCTCTTTTTTTAGTCTGACCTTATCTTCTCACTTTAGCATCCTAAAACTATATCAAATCAAAAAACCAAGTCAATCATGCTTAAGTAGGATTCGTGTAAGTGCATGTATCGTTATCTTTCGCAGTTCGGGCTTATATTATGTTCCAATCTGCGCTGCGCCAAGTGATTTGAAGATGATAAGGCAAACAAAAAAAGCTGAAGACATCTTCAGCTTTTACAAAAATCGTGCTTTTTCTCCTACTCTCCAACAACAAATACATAAACAAAGGATCCCCTATTATAGCGATCATAATCCCCGCAGGTATTCCTTTGGGTTCAAGTATGTTTCTCTTCCGATGGTATTCTGCCAGAAGGAGCAGCCAGGCGCGGATCAGAATCACTACCGGCAGGAAGAGCTGATTTCGAGGTCCGACCAGAGCTCTTGCAAAGTGCGGAACCCTGAGCCCGACGAAGGCGATGCCTCCTGTGACAGAGACAGCTGCTGCTGCAAGCGAAACCGATGTCAGCAACAGGATCGCCCTTTTTTTCAACTGATACACCTAAGCCTATTGGCACAGGTTCACTCAAACCAAAAAGATTCAGCCCAGTCACTTTGTACAGTGTAAAGGGGATGAGAATTGGTTATAGTTACGAGAATAAATTAATTAACTCACTATATTAGGGCAAAATTCATCTTCCATTTACATTAACTTTAGAAGACATTCGTCAAAATATGATGAATTATGAAAAGGATATGTCTGGACTATATTATTATGGGGAACGGCTGTTGGGTTTTATACGATGCAAGGACGGAAATGGGAAATAAATATAGAAGTAAGCCTTTGTCACTTTGGGCAAAGGCTCCTTTTTTTACGAGTTTCTTCTATTAACTAGGAAGGTATTAGACTGCCTTTTTTCTTTAGAAATACGTTTATAACAATTAAGGTCAAGTACATCTCGGGGTGCCCTAGATTCTGCTAATAGTTATAATACCGTATATATCACAGCTAACTTATTTATTAGCAGAACCCCAAAAATGCAATTGCAGGTAACATAAAGGGTATTGAAAAGTGTAGAATTAACCAATAAACCCCTTATATCAGTGTAATAATGATTGCTACGAGTCATTTACTAAAAGTATCTTCTAGCAAACACTCTACTTCTGCCTCATATTAAGAGTTTTCCTACAAACTTATTAAAAGAAAGACTGCCTCCTTCCCATTTGAAATAGGATCGTCATTACTTTATTAATCTTTTAAAAATGTTAGTAACGCTTCATTAAATTCTTTTGGATGAGTTGCGTTTAATCCATGCGGACCACCCTTTATTAAAGCGAGCTTACTACCAGGAATGGAATCATATGTACGTTTTCCACTTAACTCAAAAGGTACAGTTGCATCAGAGTCACCGTGAATAATAAGAGTAGGTATATTGAACTTTTCCAAGTCCTTTCTAAAATCTGTCTTACTAAAGGCCGTTATACAATCGAGCGTTCCCTTAGGTGAGGCACTAGCTGCAATTTCCCGATTATATAAACGGAATGGCTCACTAACTAAATCTGTTTGATTACCCGCCGCGAAAAACCCCTTCGTAAATTTGTCAAGAAATGCAAGGCGGTCATTTATCACGCCACTTTTGAATTCTTCAATTGTTGCATCATCTAATGCTCCTTCAGGATGATCCTCTGATTTGTATAAATAAGGAGGAACTGCTCCAGCAAAAACAGCCTTTTCAATACGATCTGTTCCGTACGTACTAATGTATCGAGCTACCTCACCTCCACCCATAGAAAAACCAACAAGTGTGACATTTTGAAGATCTAAATGTTCTAACAGTTTATGTAAATCAGAAGTAAATGTCTCATATTCATATCCTTCCCACGGCTGAGATGATTTTCCAAATCCACGACGATCATATGTTATGACTCTGTAACCTGCTTCAATAAGAGCTGGCACCTGATATTCCCAAGAGCGTCCACTTAAAGGCCAACCATGTATTAAGACAACGGGTTTCCCTGAACCATGATCCTCATAATAAAGTTCAATTGGAGCATGATTTTCATTTCCTACAGTAAATTTTGCCATATAAATTTCCTCCCATGAATTAAACCTATATTCTTGCTTCTCTTAATAAAACTCTTTACTCCAAAATATTTAACATATTTTTTGCAAAATGTTTATAGGATTATTATATTCCCTACTATTGAAATTGTAAAATTATTCAAAAAATATCAAATCAATTAATTTTATTAGATTACAATTTATTTGTTTAAACCAAGGTGTGTAAATTATTAAATAATATTGAAAAAACTAAACTTAAAAAATCGAATTAGAGATTTCTAAGCAACTCCAATTAGGGTATCTCCAATTAAGTTGGAATTAGGAATCACAGCTTGAACGCTACGATAATAAGGCCAACTTTAACTAAGCCCTGCGAGGCTACCCTTGTACCTCCTGGGTAAACTTTTCACGGTTTTTATAAACTTCCTCGACTGTCTTTTGTGAGAATTAAAGAATTTTTATGTGGTATATGGAAGTCCATTATACCCAAGTGTTTCTGGGAGCAAAAAAAGCTAAAATTGTGTCTTAAAAAAATTTTATGTTTTAATACCGAGTCTACCATCCGTAGGACTTCTTAGTATCGTAACCTATTGGTAGAACTAGAAAAGCCAGTCTCTTCAAAAAAGAACTGGCAACCTTCTCTATTACATTCTTTTTGATCCTAAATATCTTTTCTTCCAATAACTATTATCCATGGAGGAAATGCTTACACCGTTTGATGAGGAGCTGTGTATGAATTGATTGCCACCTATATAAATACCTGCATGTGAGGCACCAGGTTTATATGTTTCATAAAAGACCACATCTCCAGCTTGTGGTTTGGACACCTTTGTCCCCTTTTTATAAATTTCCGATACCGTTCTTGGTAATGTGACATTTGCGCCTTTATCAAAAGCATATTTTAGGAATCCGCTGCAATCAAAACCTTTTGGTGTAGTTCCACCCCATACATACCGTACATTCAAATGTTTCTTTGCTTCCTTCACTATCGCAGAAGATTTATTGCTTGTTTTATTTACATTAGCGTTGGAGGTCTTCTTTTTTACCCCCAAAGCTTTATATGTATTCGGACCTACAATACCATCAGCTTTTAAACCTTTACTTTTTTGGAACTTTACGACTGCACTTTTAGTAACGGTTCCGAAATATTTAGTTGTATTATTACTCTTAAAATATTGTTTTTTCTTTAGAACTTCTTGTAATTGTTTTACTTCTATATGAGTCATTCCACTTTTCAATGTACGATCGCCCAATGCAGCATTACCAACCAACGGATTTGATAGTAACAATCCAGAAACAACAAAAGATGCTATAATTTTTTTCATTTTCTCCCCCGATTAAATCACTTTTTTATAATTTTATCATCTTTAAGTGACACATATATTTACCTAATTTTACATTATTATTACAAATGAATACATAAAGTGAGTATAAAATACAAAATAACCAAAATATTGCTTATACTCCCGAAAGGTGTAATTAAGAGTAAATTCCTCGCTTTTTATAGTAGTAACCATCCGGTTTGGATAGCCTCCTCTACATTTTCATTAATACTATGATATATTCTCCGCTCCTTAAATTTTAATTTTTCACTAGTTACAAATCTTTGAGCTTATTAAAGTAAATAAACATCCTCTTAACCTTAAAATGGATGTCTAACAAAGGCATACCGCTCACGACTATAACTGCCTGAATAATTTTCGTGATGTCATTCCATTCTTGTAGAATTTCTGCCTTGTTTCGTACAAAACAATCGAGTGAATGATTTGTCGGGAACAATCGTTAATTTTTTTTGAGGCATAGGAAAAACACCTCATTTGATACAAGGATCGTATCAGGAGGTGCTACGAATAGAAATATGTGCTGTTTAAATGGGGGCTCACCTTTAACCTTAGTTTTACGGCCCACTTTCTAACTGTTTACGCTTAAAGTTATAAGTTGTCCCCTATCATCCAAAACTCATTTCGAGTGAGTGGCTAACTCTTATTCGGCGGGAATGTCACGAGCTATGCTCGATCGCTCTACAGTCACCTGATGTTAATTCTAACAAGCAGCCGAATCGATGTAAAATTATCGAAACCAAATCCACCTATTCGACGTTTTAACACACGTACTGGAAACTTCAGCTGAGGGGGGTCCTGACCTCAATTTTGTATTTTGTTTGGGAAGTATAATCTTGGCCTGCTAAAAGAAGAATATCCCCAAAATCTTCAAACTCAATCGCTCCTGGAGCAACTTGGGTTTCAAACGTTATTCCGCCGTGTTGAATTAATTTTTCTCCGTGCATAAGTGGCACACCTTTCACAAAGTTTGCCGTGTAAATGACAACCGCAGGTTCTTCTGTGTATACCTCGACTGTTATTTTCTGGTCAGGACTAATTAATTTGGCTGCAGTTTGATGAAATCCTGGGCGCGTAAGGAAGAATGGATGATCGATCCCTTGAACCTTTTTAACTTCTGCGTCCATGGCTTCAAAGGTTGATTTTAATTTCTTCGGGGTTCGAAAATCATAAGGCGTGCCAATTGTGCTTCGCTTTTCCCCAGTTACCGTGGTATCGTCATTTACTGGTGCAAATTCTTCAGAAAAGATTTGTAAGAAGTGATCATCGATTGGATTGCTGGGATGCCCCGTTAAGTTAAAATAGACGTGATTGGTCGGATTAAAAATTGTGTCTTTATCACTAGTTGCTTGATAGCTGACTGACCAAATATTTAAGTTGTTTAATGTGTAAGTCACACTTACTTTCAATTTCCCCGGAAAACCATTCTCGCCATCGGGTGAGTCGGTTGAAAAGATGATCGATGCACTTTCATCCGTCTCCTTCACTTCATAACCCCAGACTTTTTCATCGAATCCAGGGCTGCCACCATGTAAGGTATTCCCTAATTGATTTACAGATGTTTGGTAACGTGAATCACCAATTGAAAATTGGCCATTTTTTATTCTTCCAGCGACTCTTCCTATTGTTGCTCCAAAATATGTTTCTTTTTTGTAATCCTCAATCGAGTCAAATCCCAATACAATATTATTACGACCCGATTCCGTCAGGACGAACAGATTGACGATTCTTGCACCAAAGTTTGTAACTTCCATTCTTACTCCATGATCATTTTCTATGGTAAACAGCAAGACATCATTTCCAAACGAGCTTTGTGCTACTTTCATTTTATCGGCTCCTTCCCTATTAAATTCCTTCATATAAATAAAAGCTAAAAAAATTGCATAAAAAGTTCAGCTAACATTTTTAATAATTGTAAAGCCCGAAGTAGCAACCTCGGGCCTAAGAAAAGGAATCATATGAGTAAATCAACATATTCCTTGATGAAGTATTTACCTTATTGCCCCCTGATTTAAAATCTCTCCTATTCTGGTATAGCTTCATTGAATTCCGCTCCAACCCTTAATAGGTCTAATTTAAGCACTTTTCCCCTTATCTCGTCTGCTTTCTCCAATCTTTTCAATTTCCTCCAAAGTATGACCTCGAGTTTCAGGAACACATGTCCGGATAAATAAAACACCAAGTAAACAAATAGCACCGAAGATTGCAAAAACAGCTTCTTGAGACATCGAAGCGGTCATGATTGGAAATAGCAACCCAACCAAGAAAGAACCAATCCAGTTAAATGATGAAGCCACTCCTGACGCCCGCCCGCGAATTACCAGCGGAAAAATTTCCCCAACTATGACCCAGGTTAATGGAGCCCAAGTGAATGAATAAAGAGCTACATAGATACTTAAGAAAACAACCATCATCATCGGGTTTGCATTAGGAATTAATACATTCAATATGGCCGGCAAAATAAAGGATAGCCCCATAATCGTTCCGCCGATTGTTAATAAAGTACGGCGATTAAATTTATCAGCAATCATTAGGAATATTAATGAACCTAGTACGAGAATAACCCCTTGAATAATTGGCCACATCAATACTGAGCTGGCTCCATGCCCTGTTGCTTTTTCCACAATCATAGGAATGTAATAAAAAATTGCGTTTGCTCCCTGGAACTGTTGAAACGCAGCAACACCCACACCAGCCATTACTAAATAACGGTATTTATTACTTAAAAGGGTACCCCATGATGCTTTTTGATTTACCTTTGCTTCCTCTTTAACAGTTTCTTGTATTTGTGTTATTTCAGAATCAATTTTTTCTTTGCTATTGCGAATATAGCCCAACACCTTACGAGCTTCATCCATTTTCTTGTTCTTAATTAAAAAACGTGGTGATTCGGGTAACCTGGACACTCCAATAAATAAGATCAATGCAGGTACGGCAGCCAAACTAAGCATCAGCCGCCATGCCATTGTTCCTGGTAAGTCTTTCAATAAATAAGCGACAATGTACGAAAGCAACATTCCAGAGACGATCATTGTTTGATTAATTCCTGACAGACGTCCACGTAAACGTGCAGGCGCCATTTCCGACATATAGGCTGGGACCAACGCAGAAGCAGCTCCAACAGCCAACCCTAATAAAATCCGGGCAACTATCATAAAAAGGATCCCATTATGAGGGGATATTCCTGCCAAAATGG
>NZ_JAGGQC010000005.1:0-16608 GCF_018613455.1 Bacillus sp. ISL-78 | reverse complement strand
CTATCAAAGTGATGGTCATCATCGCAGCGTTTTTTCTTACAACAATCAAAGTGATGGTCATCATCGCAGCGTTTTTTCTTACAACAATCAAAGTGATGGTCATCATCGCAGCGTTTTTTCTTACAACAATCAAAGTGATGGTCATCATTGCAGCATTTTTTCTTACAACCATCATCGTGTTTCCAATGATCCCATTTCTTATGAAGATATGTGGTATCTACAAAAGGTTTATAAGGTTTTATTTTAATCCCTCTTTCTTTTTTCACTTTCGAGTTATTTTATTCATTAATAGAAAAACTGTTTGTACAATATAGTACAAACAGTGAAAATAGGAATGTTCATAGCTATTGTTATTAGTGCTAGGTGGTAACGTCAAGAAAGGTAATTGGCACCTTAACTTTTTACGGGGTCATGATATATCTATTGATTGGACGGGAAAATAAGAAAAAGACCCTTTTATAAGGTTCTTTTATGAGAACTTTTTCTTTACGGGCTATAGGACACGATAGAAGGTCCCTATATAAGACGTAAAAAAATACCCAAAGTTTAAAACCTCCTAATTTTACATGGTCAGGACTTTTTATATTGCTCATTCTAGTCTTTTACTTTGTTTTCATCTTTCCGATTTTGATGCAGATGTACTAAATTTAAATAGCTGAAACCGCCTTAAAGGCAACTAAGTATATAAGAACAAGGGGCAACCTCTCTCGAAGGCGAGAAATCCGGATGCGTTAGTGCCAAGAAGGCCGCCAAATGGCGGCCTTCTAGTTTTTTGAGTAATAGAGGGAGTAAGTTCTTTGTAGTTAGCCTTAACGCAAAATACCCCTGCATCGGCTTCTTTATGGCTGATACAGGGGAGGGCTTCCATGAATACTATCTCACCGAAATGGAGTTTTTATCCAATCCTAATTTTTCCAGGACAAACACAAATGACCCTTGTACCAACTTTTTAGGGTTGATACAAGGGCGCCTCGGAAGCTGTACAAAGCCCACCTGAATGTGTTTCTCACATTGTAACTTACCAGGACAATAAAACTACCCCTGCACCAGGCAGCTGATAACAGGGATAGACAGCATTTAGGTGTATCATTATTATCCCACCGAACGGGAGTTATTATTCAAACTGTTCAATAACTGCCAGGCAAAACGAAAAGCCCTGCAAACCAACCTTGGGAAAATTAAGGCCGGTCACAGAGGCAATCTCAACTAAACATCAATGTAGGTGAAGTTTATCTCATATGTATATTCCTGAACTAAAGCATTTGCATCCAATAAACAAAAAAATAAACCCCCAGCCAACCGGATATTATTCAAACCGTTCACACACGAAAACCCCGCAAGAGTACTGGGGAACTTTAGTACCATTGAGGGGTTCGCAGGAAATAGTTAAACAAATAGGAATATATCCTATGCCCATAGTGAAGATTCTGTTACTCAATATACAAAAAATAGCCCCTGCTACAAAATTAACTGTAAACAGGGGCGTGTTGGTACTATATATAATTTTAATTAGGTTATCTTGCTTACGCTTGTCTTCACTACGTTCGACAACAATCTTTGCCTTTAAGGCTCCTGTTTTTAAAACGTAAAAAAAGATAAAAATAGGGGTTACTAATTCGTGGCCGAATTGCTATTAAACTACTCACTTAAATAAAGGGGCTAGCTAAAAAAGGACAAGCACCCTCTCATCAGTGGACATGCATACTCTACAGAGTAGTCTTTGATGAAAGGAGGGGAACCAGATGAGTGGTTATCATAACAAGGATGATAATAAAAAAATGCAAAAAAAGGCAGCTGAGCTTTTGATTTTTCTCCAAGAACAGCAACAGCAACAACAGCAGGCTCAAGCACAAGCTCAAGCTCAGACAGTGACTGATACTGACACAGTCAATAACAAGGTTAAAAATAATGCTAATCAAACAGTTAATGTCAATGTCGATCTTGATATTTTGTTTGTCATTATCATCCTCATTTTTAGTGACGGATTAGGTGATGGCAAAAAATCTTTTAGTGAAGATACTATTGCCAAGGCTATGGCGATGGTTAAAACACTGAAAAACTAATGAGGTTAAAAATCTAAAATAGCTGGAAGGAGGGGAGTTTGTTCCTCCTTCCAGTTTTTCATTTTAATCAATTATTTATAAAATTACCTTTAACTAATCAACCTATCATGTATTGTTGATAGGAGGTCTTTTAGACTGATTTAGGTTTTTAGGAATATTTAAAAAGCGATAGCTTTTTCGGCGAATCCGATGAAAACTAACGTAATCAATGGACTCATTTTTTCAGGTGAGGTTGCTACAGAAATGGGATGATGGTCTGTCACATTTGTTGGTAGATGAAGCCCCTGAAGAAGGTGGACCAATAACTCTTCAGTTTATAATTATAAATTAATAAATGTAAAAGACCCGCCAATTGGCGGGCTTTTGAAAGTATGATTCTTACACTTATCATACATTCGAAATAGTTTTAAAAAGTAAGTACCCCTTTTACTATAGGGGCAGTTTAGTAATAGAAGGTTGTGTCAAAGATGATATTAAAAGGGAAAGTGAATGAAAATGTTTTTTAATACAATTTTGATATTTGTAATTCCTTGGATTATTGGCATATTCCACCTTTATAAAAAAGATAAACTGTTAATACCTTTAATTGGTTCATTTTTTAGCGTTATTGCTTTTACAATAAACGAATTAGGTTTTTATTTTGGTTTCTGGGAAGTTGCACCATTTCCTAATCAAAAAACTTTATCAGCATCACCTTTTAATTTGGGGATTTATCCTATTTTGGCAAGTTACATGATATTTTTTATAAAGAAAAACAAGAATCTATATTTGGTTGTTTTTTTTATAACTTTATTTACCACTTTTCTTGAAATGATATTTGTTTTTTGGGGGAAAGTAATTTATGGAAATGGATGGAATACCTATTTTACTTTTATTTCTTATTTGTTCCCATATACTTTAACGTATTGGTATTATATATATTTAAAAAAATTAAATGTCTTAACCTAATCTAAAACCTTATTCAACAAACGGGTGCGTTAGCGCCATAAGAAGGCTGCCAATTGGCGGCCTTTTGAACGTATAATCCTTCACATTAGCGTACATTCAAATTATTTATTGCGAAAAATGCCCACCGGCCGTTAAAAATAACATAGCCAAGCTTCCATATGCCCGTCTATTCACCTGACCTTTCATCGCCTTGTATCAAGCCTCATTGGTACGGGGGTTTTACTTTGGTCGATGAATAGCAGATTCTTTAGTTCAGGAATATACATATTGCATGATGTCCAGTTGCCTCTGTTCCCCGCCTCTTTCCCAAGGTTGGTGTGCAGAGTTTTTTTATGTCCTGATAATCATTGACGAATTGAATAAAAACTCCCGTTCGGTGAGATAGTATCCCCCCTAGGTCCTTTAAAAGATTTTTTTCAGTTCAGAATCGTTTAGGCTTATCGCATAAAAAGGTCGCCTAATTGGCGGCCTTATGAATGTGTAATCCTTTACATTATCAGAAAGTAGAAGTGGACTCTTAGGTCAAAACTAAAAAGCATTAACAAATCCAGTAAGAAAAGCTGCCTAGGAAAAGTAGCTACTCTTTTTTAAGCCATCGACATATTTAGATAAGATTTTTGTTTAGCATGTAATATACTATTTTTTATTCAAGTGTGGGGGTATAAGGCTAAATGAGTAAATTGGTAATTGAAAAAAAGAATAATGAGACTGTAGCTTATGTAGTAGATCGATTTATACTGGCAAAACTAGAATATAATCAAATACTAGACCTTTCACATACATTGAAGTCTGCATTTGATGTAAGTTCAGAAGATGAAGCAGAAACGCTGGTTAAGAATTATTTACTATCAATTGGATATGTTTCAACGGTAGACTAATATCTACCGTTTTTTATTTCCAAAATTATTGAATGTGGGTTCATTTTTTTTCTGCTTTTTCATTTCCCTAAAGCGTTAGTCACATACAAAGGATCCAAATTTAGGCCCTTTTTTCTTTTGTTAACTCTCAACATTAATTTTTAAATGAGCCTAAAGTAAAGAACATGTATATATACTCTAAGGGTGTTGAAACAGCCTCAGGCATGTTTTTTAGCTTACTATTATTCTGTAAATCTAAAAAACTTCCAGTCTAGAGGAAGTTTTACTTGTTAATTTTTGAACTTTTTATGTATCGTTTTAATTCTTGGTAAAACTGTTCTCTAGTGCCAGCTAGAATCACTAGTACTTGATTACCCTTTTCATCTTCTTGGATACTATAAGCAACCTCATAATTAGTCCCGTTATGGAAAATATCATAACCATAGATTCCAGCTAGATCACCTTTTTTTTGTTCACCCACAGCGTATGGGTCTAGCTGGATTTCCTTAAATGCTTCTTTAAATTTGTTTTTCAGTGGCTTATCTTTAAGTTTTTTAATAAATTTTTCAGTTGCTGGTGATGGTATCAGACTAAAAATCATCTTCATCTTCTCCGAAGAGATTGTCTATGGTAGTTGGTTTACCATTAGCTATTGTTTCAGCAATTAAAGAATCCACTGCCATTCCAATTTTCCCTTTGCGATTTTTAAATTCCGCGATTAAATCACTACCAACATAACCCTCGGCAACAAGATCAGCTAGTATCTCTTCAGAAAAATCCTCAAAACCTTCGTGTATAGGTTTTATAACTAATTGATTACCATATAATTCTAAGTTTACTTCGTCTCCAATGTTTAGTTTTTCATAGAATTCTTTAGGAATACTAATTTGTCTTTTACTCGAAACAGAAATTCTCTTTACTTTTCTTGGACGTCTATTCGGCATGGTCATTCTCTCCAGTTCTTTTTGTGCCATTACCATAAGTTATGTCCCTCCTTTAGAGTTGTATACCATATTTTAAAAATTCTTTATTTCTTGGTTTCTTTATTTCTTGGTTATAATATTAACACAACTCGGTTCATTTTGTATCCAAATATAATCAGTTAATGTTCCTAATCCACTTTAATTATGGCGTTTTTGCAATGTACCACCAAGCATTTGAACAAATGTCATTTGCTCTGGCAAGATTAGAAATCACTAATGATGTGATTGGTTCTTATATAACTTAATGCAGCGATACTCTGCCCTTTTAATTTCTGCATACTTCAAACAAAGATTAAAACCTTGATAAATCGATAAACTAAAAACCATATATTCATTGTTATTATTGAAATTTTGTACACAAAACGAACGTTTAATAAACAAACGTTTTTATTTATGAAACTTGGATTTTTAATTTATACTTAGATTCATGGCAGGATTTAACCAGGCTCATGAGTAATTAATATATACATAGCTCTTAGAAATAGATAAAATCCTTTGTAAATTTACTTATCAAACCTATTTATCCATCTTACCCATGTTTAGATCCATATTAGAAAGGTGGTAGGAAACTTGAATAAAAGTGAAAATCCAGGTGACGAAAAGCAAGCTGAAAACTTGGATAAAGGTTTTACCGTAAAAGAGGTAGCAAGCTTCATAGATGAAACTCCAAATGTCATTAGAAACTGGTTTAAGGAGCTGCGCCAATATATCCCGCACGAAAAGAGCGACAAAGGTAACGGCTATAACATTTATAAGCGTGAAGGAATAGAACGCTTCAAAGAGATACAAGCTCTTCACCGCGAACAAAACTGGAGTATGAAGCAAATAGAACATTACTTTGCTACTGGTGGAGAATCATTCAAGCCGGAACCTGAAAAGAAAGCCGGGGAATTGATTGCGGAAGAATTAAAAGCCATACGTGAAGAAATGGCGGCACTTAGGGAAGAAAATAAACAAATGAAAGAACAGCTTGATAATCAGGAAACTTTTAATAAAGAGTTTGTTATCCCAGGTATCCAACAAATAAAAGGTGAAGTATCTAGCATTAGAGGAAGTATAGAACGCGATAAAGAACTGGATGAATCCAATAGGGCAGCAAAGGAAGCTAAACAATTAATAGCAGCTGCCAACGAAAACCCGGATACTAACCCGGATAAACAAAAAAAGGGCTTCTTTGCTCGACTTTTCGGAAAGTGAATAAAGAAACAACTGCAATCCCCACAGAGGTACTAATATAAGCTTCGGGAGTGGAAAATACAGATGGAAAAGTAAGAGGTAATTCAGCTGAATTACCTTTTTATTAATGCTAGAACTTCCGGTAAGGTGCTTTATGTAAACTGAATCATTAAATATGACAAAGACTATAGGATTTTCCTTTTTCTATAGTTTTACGTTAGATGCCTTTTGAGATACCAAGATGTTTTCGGAAGTGAGTCTATCAACTCCTTATCCTCCCTTCGGTCCGGTACCGTTAACAGACACCATGGTCACACTTCTTTTTACGAGTACTATGGCCACATTATAAAAACTCAAAAACACCCTCATACACAGAGTCAAACGCCAATTGACCAGGTTATTAATCCCCGAAAGAGGGAATATTGCAGGGTTAAATACAAAGACTCTGTATGGGGCGGTTATGAGGTAGATAGAAGGGGTGTTATAAATGGCAGATGCGGAAGAATTAGCAGAGACTATAAAAAGGCGTCTTGAAGATATGGTTAGGCAACTTGACAGGTTAGATGAAGAATTAAAAGGAAATTTCGATAAAGTAAACTACAGAATAGACCAAAGTGTTATGGAGATTACTACACGCTTAAACAAGATAAAATCCACCTTAGAAAAAGGGAATCACAAAAATTAAAACAAATCTCCGGACTGGCAGCTAAAAGCTTGGAAAAGAACATCCAGCTCCTCTGTTTCAATCCTGACTCATAAACTATCAAATTTACTTGTTTTTTGGTAGCAATTGTTGGATAATTAACCATAACAAAATATGGACGAAAAAAAGAACTCCAACGTGTCTAAGTGGTGCGCTAACACCCTTAAACCGTTCCCCCTAATAGCCCTAGGGAAAACACTTGTCGAAGTTCCTTGTTACTAATAAAGTTATATCACTTATTTTAGTGTATATTGCTTTCAGTTTCAAGGAAAAAATATTGTTTCTTTCTATTTAGACACAATAAAAAAGACGCTGTTTCCCTTAATCTTTATCGGGATCAGTGTCTTTTTTATTGTCCTCTAAGGAGGAAATACCATGTTAGTCGCAGGCAGAATAGAAAATTTTAAAGAGTACAGCAAGTTTAGCAGCATAAAGGAATTTAACAACACGATTGAAATGTTCCTAGCCGAACATAAAAAAGATTTCACTAAAGGAGAACTGGTTGCGTTCAAACGCCTGGTCCGATTCTCTGCAAAATATGCAGGTGTAGCCAACGCCAAGATCGGAACGCTAGTAAAAGCTATCAATGAAAAATTGAATGGGTTTGGGATAAGCCGATCCACTTTTGAACGTATGCTAAGAAAAGCAAAAGATTTAGGTATCGTATCCATCGTAAATACGAAGAAATCTAAAGGTGGCAAAGGACATAATGTCTATATTTTCAACACAATTGATGTATTAAAAAAGAGAAAATTGACGTATTGCGAGAATCAAGAGAAGCCTTGCTGCAGTAAGGGTGAATCCTCCAATTTTAAAAGGGAAACTAGTAATCTTTTAGAAACTAGCAAGAAAAAGAACTTAAATATACGTAAGGATGTTAATTTAGATTCTACTTTTACGGCTTCTTATGTTCCTAAAGAATTTGTCCAGGCTGTTAAGCCTTTCTTTGATCATGCAGCCATGATTGAAGATTTTTGGAAAAGTGTTTTCCTTGATACGAAAGCCATTTCACACATAGTCGAACAAGAAACCATTACATATACGGCCATAAACGCCTTTAAACAATCCATTAGAGGCTATAAACGAGGAAAAGTAAAAACCAATCTGGTTCGTTATTTCACAGGTACTTTTAAGAGACTCATGGATCGGACATATTCGGAGCTTCCTTTAGACGCTTTTTCAACCAGCAATTCATAAATCTCAATAAGAAGCCACCAATACATATTTTTTGCGTGTTTTAAAAGCCCTTTGTACGATTTTATAAAGTTAGAACGATTTAAATGGCATTCACAGGTGTTAAAATTTTCTTCGAGTATAAAAGTAAGGTCGTAGTGTAAAAGTGCTTATTCGACTTCTGAGACCACTTAAAATACCTGTGTGCTTTTCTAGCTTTTAGCTAGAACTGTTTCTTTTTCATAGATAACAGGGACGATCTCTAATTCAAGCTGTTGAGCCACAATGTACCGTCTATAGCCATCTGTCAGCAAGTTTGTCTCCCGGTTAATGGTAAGGGGTTCATCTAAATGGCCTTTCTGTTTAACAAAGTTCACAACTTGCTGCGTTTTTTCAGGATTCGGGTGCGAGTTTAAAAACGCTTCTGGAACCACGATTGCTTTCCGTTCCAGAAAATCCTCGGTTCCTTTTGGAGCTTTTGGTTTTTCTTTTGGCTTTTCTGCTGCTTGGATCTTTACAGGCTTGGATGTTTCCTTTTTTTCAGGTTTTTCAGGCAGAATCGACACTTGAAAACAGATCAATCCGATTTCCCCTGGACAATCATCCACGGATACATCCAACGTTGGTTCGCCTTGCACCATGATTTTTTGTTGGTTGATATTTTTGGCCGTAAGGCCGGCTTTTTGGAGCTGTTTCTGATTGAGAAAGACCGTATACGTAATCGTTGAACCTCCTGGAAGCCCTTTTGGGGAAGAGGGGGAACCACTTTCCTCCATGTCAAACGTGTAAAAAGAGCCTTTCTGACATAAGGGACCTACAGGTTTTCCAGTTACCGTCATTTTATGTGGCATGCTCATTGTCCTCCTTTAGCGTTTTAAATGAATAGGGGGAAAACCTCTTATTTGTTCTGAAGCTCTCTTTCTTTTTGGTTTTTCAATTCATCAATGGAAAGTTTTAATAAATCCTCTTTTCGATTGGTGACCACCTTTTTTAACCCCCATGCGATTTTTTCAGCTTCCTCTTTGCTTGTAATCTCAAAATGATGTTCAAAAATGGCCCCAATCTCAATCAATCGTTTTGTCCGTTCTTTTCGTTCTTTTTGTTTGATTCGGCTCTCCATCTGCTGTTTTTGTGCCTTCATTTTCTCCATTTTTTCTTCTAACTCTTGTAACCTTTCACTATCCGTTTTACGAGCCATAAAACCAAACCCTCTCTTCATTGCCATAATTTTCTTTAAGTATAGCGAAATAGGTGATAGAATACTAGACAAAAGGCAAGAATCGCCACAATGAGTGTGGCATGATTCCCTGAGATCGAAGAGCAAAGGGCGCACTTATACAAACTTCGTTTGTGTGCGGTTGCTACGCAACGGAAAAGCATATTCGCTAGGAAGCGAATACAAAAATAAAAAACCTTCATTCGACTATAGGCCGAATGAAAAAGACGTATCCGTCTAGGGGACGGATACAAAAAGTTATCGCCATATCGGCGAAAACGAAATAAAGCAGCAACCATCTTCGATGCTTTCTGTTTTATTTCGTCCCTATCAAACCCATTAAAGGAGGTGCTCAATCATGGCCATTTACCATTTCTCTGCACAAGTAATTTCCAGAAGCAAAGGTCAATCGGCTGTGGCTTCGGCAGCCTATCGTTCCGGTGAACGATTAAAGGACGAACGAACAGATGAAACCAAATTCTATAAAAGAGAAGTCCAACCGGAAAGCATGATTTTGGCGCCTTCCAATTCTCCAGAATGGGTACAAGATCGGGAACAACTTTGGAATGAAGTCGAGAAATCCGAAACAAGAAAAAACTCACAAGTCGCAAGAGAAATTAATATCGCTTTGCCTAGAGAATTATCCCATCAAGAACAAACCGAATTAATTCGTGGCTACGTGCAAAAAGAATTCGTGGATCAAGGCATGATTGCCGATGTAGCGATTCACCGAGACGACAAAGAAAATCCTCATGCCCATGTGATGTTGACCACTCGCGAAATTACAGAAGATGGATTCAGCAAAAAAAATCGGGACTGGAACCAAAAAGAGCTGCTTCAACAATGGCGTGAGCAATGGGCCGTTCATGCCAATCAAGTTTTAGAGCACAAAGGCTTGGAAGACCGCATTACCCATGAATCCCATGAAAAACGAAATCTGATTATTTTTCCAACGGTCCATCTTGGCCATGTGGCTCATGAAATGGAAAAGCGTGGGGTTCAAACGGACCGGGGCGCCATCAATCGTGATCGCCAAGAATACAATCGTCTGGTCGTGGATCTTCAAAAATACCGGGAAGAAAAGAAAGCCCTGGAACAAGAAAAAGCACGGAAGCAAGAACAACGGAAACAATCCGAACGCTTCAACACGCCTGCAGAACGTGTTCACTTACAAGAAGCTTCTAAGCTTTTGAACGTGGATCGTGAATCTACCTTGAAAGAAATCTTTGTAAAACGTAAGGAGCTCGATCAGTGGGAGAATCAAGTACATAACGAGGACCAACAGATTCGATGGAAAGATGAAACCATCCGAGGCGTTTCTGAAACCTACCGTTGGATTCATATTTTTGAAAATCAACGCCAGCAAGCCCAGCAACATTTGGAAACAATCAATTGGATCAATCCCTTTAAACTAAAGGAAAATCGCATGACAAAGGAACAAGCCGAACTAGAGATGTCCAAGGCGGAAGAACAAATAACAGTACGGGATAAAACGCTAGATAGCTACCGTGAAAAGCTTGGCTTCCATACCGAAAAAGAATTTCACCAGATGCAACGTCAACATCAAGCCGAGTATCCTGGGCTCCTGGAGAAAAATCGACAGACACGTGGACAAATCAATCGTGAAAGAGACGTCTTAAAAAAGGCTGAGACAGCCCACCAGAACGCTTTTGTCCGTCAGGTGGCCTCTTTGTATCCTGAACATCCTGAAATGCTCCATATAAACCTTGAAACGGCTAAAAAGCTTATGGACATTAATCAAGGAAACGGAAATCAAGTGATCCCACTGGAGACCATCCAGAAAACGCTCAATAGCCGTAAAGAGGAAATTCAAAGGCTTCAGGGTGAAGTGGATCGTGTGAATCAGCATCGGTCACGCCTGCAGCGTGCTGAAGGCTATCTAAACCATTATGAAAAACAGCATGCCGTTGTTGAAAAAATCGAGAACAATCCTTTCTTGAAAGGAAAATTGCTTGTTTCAAAATCAGCTAAACAAGAATATGAACAGGTTATTTCTACACGGGAAAACTCCCAAGATTCGATGAAGAAAGAAGGCGTTTCTGGAAGAAAGGACCTTGAAAAACAGTTCCATACTTTAGGAAAAATGGAAGCGAGAGTTCCTGCATTTAAAGATCAGATTCAATCACAAGAAAAGGGCCTCGGCCTATTAGAGGGCATTATGAAGGGCGTTGAACAGGCAGGAAGGGACATGCAGATGGAACAAAAACGTCAACAGCAAAAGACATCAAAAGTTAAAATTAATGAAAAAAAGCGTAATCGTGGTTGGGAAATGGAGAGATAAAATATTCACTGTACTATGAAAGGTAGTACAGTCCCTCCCGCCCTAAAATATAAAAAAAGTAACGTTCTTGCTACATCAAAATGAATAAAATTACTTGAAGAAAATAAAGAAGTTGAATTAGTGAACAACGCTAAAATGTTTCAATACGTTGTTCGTTTCTTCTTCCGTAATGCCGATATAACGCAGGGGAACGGATGGCTGAGACTGATGCAGAATCCGTTGCAACATGGAGATATCCTTTGTGACTTAAAATATAGAAAAACCACTGGCCCCAGTGGTTTTTCTATATTTATAGGGGGGAACCGTTGATGCGCATCAATACATCTTGAGTAGTTTGCTCAAAGTCCTAATTTCTTCTTTTGATTATGATTAGATGTTTGTCCATTTCGGTTTCATTTTCATTACATAAAATATAATATCTCCACGAAAAGATGATCAATAGTTTAATTCAATTTATTCAAGATATATTAGAAAGTACAATTAATTTGGTGAATTCACTTCTTGCGATAGTTACTGATAATTTAGAAGAGATAATTAATTATTTAGTTCAATTACTTCAATCTCTGATACAATCTATCACTGCTTTTCTTAATTCACTTATTCCCCATAATTGGTGAAGTTTTAGAGGGAGTAGTCACTGCATTGTTCCAATTCTTCCAATCTGTTGTACAAGCTCTTATTGATTTACTTGGTTCACTCCTTTCCCCTGCATAGTAGGACAAGTACTATTTATAAGATGAATTTGTTGTAATTTTGGATAAAGCTCGTTGAATTAGTATAATTCTCTGAGCTTTATCTTCTTAAATTTTCATTACGTTAAATGGATTGATATTTCTGTTATAAACAAATGGGCCAGATCTAACCCTGTTTTTCGTCTCTATAGGGACTAGATGAGCATTCTAACTTTTCTAATCCAGTTGTGATTGGCAAAAGGGTAAAGTATGCCTTTTTCTTTTGTCTTCCGGAAAGGAAGAAAAGCCATGTTGGCAGCTGGAAGAATTGAAAATTTTAAAGACTACAGCCAGTTCTTCAAAAGAATAACCTCGTTTTTCGGATGTCCCATTTGGAACCATTTGAATTCTTGTTTAGGCAATATCTTCATTATTTAGATTTTTTTCTATTTAGTTACAGTTTTATGGACAAACAGTCGCGCAATATTAAAAAACAAAAATATATTATTAGAAGGAGGTGAATTTTATGTCATCTAATTCTAATTTTTGCTGTCCTCGCTGTTTCAATAGGATCTGTTGTTGTCCCCCTGTTCATCAAGCGTTCAAAGGAGATAAAGGAGATAAAGGATTTCCAGGAGCACCAGGTCCCCGAGGACCTCAAGGATTTCCAGGACCCGCAGGACCTCCAGGACCCGCAGGAGCTCCAGGGGCACCAGGAGCGCCGGGGGCACCAGGAGCGCCAGGGGCTGGTGCGATCATTCCATACGCATCCGGTACTGTTCCTGCTGTATTAACTACTATTGCAGGTGGACTCGTGGGTACTTCAAGTGCTATTGGGTTTGGAACCTCTGTTCCTGGTATTTCTATTCTTGGAGGCACAATAGACCTAACAGGACTTCCTAGTGAGGCATTTACGGTTCCGCGTGCTGGAACCATTACTTCGATAGCTGCATCCTTCAGCACTACAGTTGGATTAACTATTCCTGCTGGTTCAGTAACGATTACAGCACAATTATTTCGAGCACCAGCAGGAAGTAACACTTTCACTGCAATTCCAGGTGCTACTGTAGTATTAGCCCCCCCCCTCACAGGTATAGTTCCTATTGGTACTATTAGTCAAGGGTTTACTCCAGGGTTGTCAATAGCAGTAAGTCCGGGAGAGCGTTTATTGATGGTTTTCTCTATAACGGGAACTGGTGTTGGTACTCTCGCTACTACCGTGGTTGGTAATGCCAGTGCGGGTGTTGCAATCAGTTAATTTCACTGCATTTCCATTAGTCGAAACTCCCGTTATAAGAGCCTTAATCTTGTCGGCATTGGTTTTACTCACATTATTTAAAGGCTTCTGTAAAAGTAAATCTAGGGATTTCGTTTAGAATAAAATAATAAAGGCCTTCTCTATTTAGAGAAGGCTTTGATAGTTACGTAGAAGGAAGAGTATTAGTTGTTGGAGTAGTTGAAGATTCACAACGACGGTCATTTACGTCGCAAATACCACCATGTGAATCCACAATAACTTGTCGAGTCACTGTAATTGTAGTGCGTAGTACAATCTTGACTAAAATAGCATCAGTAGTGACAACGCCCGTGCCCGTGACGAATGAAACTCCTGGTTGAGCAAAGATCCCTTCTACTACCAATGCGGGTTCTATTACTGCATCCTCAGGGCAGGCACCTGGAAAGTCTGTATGCGCCTGGAATGGTAAATTCGTTGCAAGTACAGCTGTTGCAGGAGTGGTTGTTCCTGGTGCCAAAAATGTTACCGTAATAGTTACAGGAATAAACCCGATGTTAACTACTTTGTCCCTAATGATTGTCGTGTTACGGACAACACCAGATAGAGTCGGTACAACAGCTACCGAAACAATAGTGGATCCAACTGGTATAACAGGAGTAAACGCTGTAAAAGGAAATGTTGCTTCTGCAACCTTTTGTACCGTTTTTGAGCCTACAACTGAGTTCACTAGGAAACAGTCGCTGTTTAATGGTGCAGCGAGTTCGCGTGCTGGAGCTTTAAAATCGCATTGGCAAGCAGAATCGCAAGACCCACAAGACTTACATGGATTTTCCTGTTTAACTCTTGAATGATTGTCAATTCTTGATTTTTTGCCAAAACAGTCGCTGTCGTTAAAACAGACAGAACCCCAGTGGCTGTTTAATGGGTTTTGATTACCGAAATTCCCCACAAAATCACAATCCTTTCTTGTAACTTTTTTTTTTGAAAATGAAATGAGTTTTAGCATCGATTAGGACTAAAGTGCTACAAAAAGTATTTTCGGAGTAGTAATTACAATTTATATTATTAATAAAGTAAATGATTGATTGGACGGTTACTTATTTATCTGGACTGACTATAAATATTTTTGAAAATATGGGTAATTAAGTGGTGTGCTATAAGGTGCCTTCAGTGGCTACACATTTGCCCCTACATAAAAAAAAGAACCTTTTACAGTTCGATCATAAATGTAATGAGACGTTTTAAATTAGCGAGTACTTCTAATTACTGAAAGACACTAAATGTTTTTAATACGTTATTTGTTTCTTCTTCGGTAATACCAATATAGCTTAAGGTGACGGAAGGATGGGAATGATGTAGAATCCGTTGCAACATGGCAATATCCTTCGTGGCTTTGTAAAACCAATAGCCAAACGTTTTGCGTAAGGTGTGATTGCCCACATGTTCTACGCCAGCGAACTCTGCAGCCTTATTTAACTGCCTGTAGGCCTGAGTAGGGGTAATGGGGCCTTCTCCCTTCCTGGACGGAAATAAATAGGGACTTGGGACGCTTTGGGCGTACTCAAAGACCTCTTCGAAGCAATTCGCGATATACATGTCGCGGATTTTTTGCGTTTTGCCTTCCTTGACCCGGAGGATCTTGTGTTGTTTGCTTTTAAGGTCCAGAATCTGCTTCGTGGTGAGCTTAAGTAGGTCCCCGACACGTAGGCCGGTCTCGCAGCCTACAACAAACAGGATGTAATCACGTTCCGAACAATGGCGCTTCAGCGCCCATTTCATATCTTCTAACTGCTGCTGATCCCGGATCGGCTGCACATCTTTTGGTTGCGTCATCTTCATCGACCTCTCTCCCTTCAAACCCTTATGTACCAACAATTTGAATGTACGATTTTTCTTCTTTTTTCATTATAAAGAGAAAAAACGAATAAAGTCAATGAAATCAGGGTTTTGAAAGTACGATAATTCACATTATCGTACATTCAAATTGACATGAAAAAGTACCCTAACGGAGCAGGTTAGTTCAAAAATCATAGTTTCTTCAGTAACTACTAACTTTTAAAAAAATGGTATACTTCACTAACTAAGCCTTACTGCTCAAAAGTTATTAAATGTAATAATCCGGGTAAAAATTAATATTCCAACTGAAAGGAGAGTTATATGTTACATCCAGAAGAGGTTTACCTTGTTTTAAGGGATAAAAAACTGCTGCTAGAGTTAAAGGAAACAATAAATAACTCTCATATTTTCTACTTATCAATGATTAATGATCAGCTTTTATTAATTGAAAATGCTCTAAATGAATGTAACATTGATCCTTCACTATATTAAAAAGGGAAATCCGAAGAATAGTTGTTTTTTTGTGTCTTTATATCCTCGTGATGCTGCCTCTTCTAAGTAGTATTTAGATAAATGGACAGCAGACTTCACCGTTCTTACCTTACTTTGTACTAGAGAATTTTCCCTAGAAGTAATGTCCAGAATCTTTGTCGTATTCATTGTCTTTAAGTCTTTAGCCATCCTTTTCACTCCTTATTCATTCAATTTCTGTATCAGTTACCTTATTAACATAAACAGAATATGTATTTGTTTATGTTTATTAAGTTAACTTATAATAGAATAAAACTTTTAAGGAGGAACGCCATATTAATTCTGAAATAAGAAAGCCCCTAAACACTTCCCTCAATGCTTATTTAAGTAATAGACTCAATCATTTAGCTGAGAAAAGAAATATACCCATTGAAAGGCTTATGGACAAAGCTGTAGATCTGTTACTTGAATATATGGAGAGCAATGAGACTGTTATTCAACAGGTCAGAGCTCGCAATTCGGATTTGATTGAAAGAAATAATGAAATAATTCAAAAGGGCAGAGATTTTATAAATAAAAAAAATAACTCATAAGTATAAAAAGCACTTACCATTAAGGGTAGAGGTGCTTTTGTCCAACAAACTTCCTGTTGGGACTAGGATTTTTTAGCCAAAGAAAGAGGCGATATTTTAATCGTTGAATCCAATGTCATAGCAATAGTTGAAGGCTAGAGCCAACGGCATTACTAATGATAAGTCTATAAAAATGTGAAGATATACACTTAAATAACAGGTGCGTTAGCGCCATAAAAAGGCCGCCAATTGGCGNNGGGCAGAATAGCCCTATAAAAATATAATTATACTTAGATTGAATAAAAAAATCCCAACCAATAAAGGTCGGAGATATATTTGGGGTGGTCTTAAGTACCTTAATCAAGTACTAGATCAAAGCACTTTCCATTTAACAAACTAC
>NZ_JAGGQC010000058.1:0-6797 GCF_018613455.1 Bacillus sp. ISL-78 | reverse complement strand
GCTGGAGATCTGAGTGGGTTCCCTCACGGGAATGCGCTCCTTCGTCATGCAGGGTTGCATCTCGCTGAGGCAAGCTCTGGGAAGTGGAAAGGCCAAATTGTTCTTTCCAAACGTGGAAGATCACGCCTGCTGCGTTACTTCTTCCTTGCGACCATGAGTCTAGTGATGAATAACCCTGAGTTTAAAGCCCTACACTCGAACAATGTTAAAGTGAAGAAGATTAAGAAAATGAAATCCATCATGAAACTATGTGGAAAACTCGCCCGTGTCCTAGTAGGAATTGCTCGTAATGGCTCTGCCTATAAACCGGAAATGGTCTTCCCTCTTGAACAACTAGCAGCGTAAATTTACATTCACATTGTTATTTAACGAAAGTTGGCTTATTCGTAGGATTTCAAAGAAAGCACGAAGTACTGGATGTAATGAACAAAAGGGCAATGACCCGTTGAGACATGAGAGGGAAAGCCTCCAGGGGCAGCGTGGAAAATGCGTGCAGCATATGTAATAATATGGGATTTTTAACAGATCCCCTATTTCAATCTGCCCTCATCTTATCAAAACGGTCCTATCTCTTTCATTCATCTAAAGCAACCTATACCATGTGGTTTGAAATCCTGCGAATAAGCGAGTATTCGTGAGCATTATCTATTAAACTGAGGGAGTTCATTAAGAAAAGCGATTCTTGTTAAAGAATCACGCCCATTCATCAAGATAAATAATAATAAAAAATAGATTTATAGATTCATTGATATTAAAGGTTTTCTATCTTTCACTTAAAATAATTTAATACAAAAGAGAAAAAGACTATGAGCAAAATTATGAGCATTTTCACGATCATCAGGGTAAGGAACTTTTCCTTACCCTGATCCATATTTGCTTTTTGTAAGGACTTAACTAAAATGTGTCCATGAAACTATACTAACTCCATTATGTTGATCAAGTATCATATAAAAAAATCGAGTGCATGACTTATTCTCAAATACATTTACTCTTTAATAAATTCACTTCCTTTTATCGGATCTACATTCCCAAGCTGAAAAACAGATGGTCCATACCAAGGGTTGCTCTGGGCATTGCTGTCCCTCCACCAAAAGCAAACTTCACCAGTTATTAATTTGCATACTACCCCAAATTCACCCGAATGAGTTTCAAATAATATAGGAATTCCCGTAACATCTCTAGCGAATGTCTCAGATTTATACCATTTCCCCCCCGGGTGTTGCCAATAGTGGGTTAAAGTAGAACCTGAGCGAACGATAAGCTCTAAAACACCAAATTTACCTTTTATCGGAAGTGAAATAGAATAATTATTTGGATTGTCTTCATACCATGGATATTCCTTGTTTGTATACAGTTCTGAATTATGGCCCTTTTCAATATGTTGGATTAATTTCCTGACAGGATCAGCTTTGTCTCGAATAATGGGATGACATAGATAACCGCTATTGTTAGTAAGGTAGTATATCATTTCATCCAGTGTAAAGTAAGGACGATAACGTATCATCTTTGAGTCCAAAGGGTTTGGATATTTTTTTTGCCTGAATCCAAGTTCCTTGGCCATATTTACAAAGAAAATCTCATCCATCCCCCAGGAAGTGGTTTCTATTAAAGCTTTTCTTAACTTACCCTTCCTTTCTGGTTCAAGTAATGCTTTAACAAAAGGCCTCGAAATTACCTGTCCAACATTGAAAGCTCCATACAAAGGATTTATATTAAATAATTTCTTCCATCTATTAACGTCTTTCTTAAGTTCCCTTCCAATATACCAATCTTTACTTGGAATCCTAAAGTTCACCCCCATGTAATCCGTATCTTTCATTTCATTTTGAATAAATTCTTCATATCCTTTTTTGATAAACAAAGCATCTGAGTCAATATTAATAAAATATTCATACTGAATCCCTAATTGTTCCAACCATTCCATCGTTTCAAGAAAATAAATGGTAGTATGCCCATACTTTAATTTACGACTAGAGGGGCAAACAGGAACACCTAGACCTTCACAAAGCGTCCTATCAAATCCCCCGTTGTATAAGACGATTGCACTGTTAGGGCAAAAATAACGGACATTATTAATTAGTTGCTTGACTAACTCTCTCTTTTCATGAACAAGGATGGCAAAACAAATTTTGCTTTTAGGTGATCTCATATATGCATTTTCATTGCTGTTTAAAATCTCAATATTATTAATTTGTATCTTTTCTATATTATTCTTCCGTTCAGAAATAAGATTGGTCATTTCCTTCTTATTTCCACTTGCGCGTTTATAAAGGCCGAGAAGTTCTAGATTCGCTTTACCATCTGGATTTGTTCCGTAGTTTGAAACGGGATGCCACACGTGGTAAATTTCTCCTGTAACATTCGCTAATTTACCACAAAGTGTCTGAACAGAAAGTGAAAAAGCATCATCTTCGCCTCCCCAGCCACTAAACCGTTCATCAAACCCTCCGGCTGCCTCAAAGTTCACTTTGGGTATGACAATAAGTTTTCCCGCAAATCCTGTGTAAATCCAATTTGCTTTGGTACATTCTTCAGATTTAACATCAATAGGCCACTTTGGTTCTGTTTGAAGTAGTCTTTCTGTTCCTGACCTTTCAATATCATAAATTTTAGTAAAAGGAACCACCCATGCTGCTTCATTAAGTACCTCTATTGCTTTAACAATAAGTTTAGGGTCATAAACGATATCCGCATCAGCTATTACAAAAATTTCTCTTGTTGCTTTTTTAGCTGCTAAGTTTACAGCCTTGGATTTATTAATTTTATCGTTATCGATTAAACCCAAGCATAATTCAGCTTCGGGCATGATACGTTCATAATACTGTTTAATCCATTTAAATGCTTCCGCTCTTGGACCATTGTCTGTTTGGAAAGGTATAATTATTGAAACCTTTTCTAACAAAACTCTCCTCACCTACCTTGTTATTAATAAAAAGATCAATCCAAATGTTCATGATACTATACGTAATTTGAAGCAAGTTTGACACAGCTTTAAATCATACCTTTCTAAATAGTTTACTATTCCTTATTAAATACCCAGGTATAGTAGGAAATAATTTTAAATCAAAATTCCTATATATAAAATCTTTTTATTCACATAATTGATTGATTTGCCCCATTCAAATCAACAATCGTTCGCATTTTATAAAGTAATGTACTGATGCATGCTTTCAGATGGTTTTGAGGATCTGAGTGCGGGTGGTGCAATTTCTGATTTGGAGAGATGTAATGTGAAACTTGGTATCATGTGCGGAATCCCATTAAGTGGTAAATCAACATATGCTAAAGTTCTACAAAGCCACGGATGGGTACGTGTATCTATTGATGACCTCAGGCTTTCTTTACATGGTCAAATTTATAAAGCAGAGGCTGAACCACAAGTGTGGAAAATAGCTGAACTTATGGTCAGGTCGTTGCTAAAAAGTGGTCATAAAGTAATTGTAGATACCACAAACAGAACAAGGAAGCGTCGTAAACAATGGAGACGTGTAGCTAAAGAATTTGGACTTACGTTAGAAATTTACCAAGTAGATACAGATTATGAAACATGTAAAGCAAGGAACAAAGATCTAATGCGACTACCTCAGGATGTATTAAAACAAATTCATAAAGAATACCAAAAACCTACATCGGATGAGGGAACTATTATTATGGTAAATTAGGAATCGTATTCAATATAAATAGAGGTGATAATACCTCGAACCTACTTAATACTTTTATAAAAACTATGGTGTATAGGGTAATGATAGGAGGAATTCAAGTGAAAAAGTATATTTCTTTTGATGTCGGAGGGACAAAAGTAAAACACGGACTCTTATTAGAGGACGGAACTATTCTTTCAGAAGGCAGTTACAGTACCCCGTGTACAAATCTAGATAAATTTATAAAAAAAATGGTAGAAACAATTAATATGTACTTAAGTAATAATCATGTGTTGGGTGTAGCTATAAGTTTACCAGGCTTTATTAACCCGTATACAGGTTACTCAGAACAAGGAGGTGCTGTTACCGCGTTAATTAATCAGAATTTAAAGAATTTATTAGAAGCAAAAGTTCCTCTACGGGTTGAAATTGAAAATGATGGAAACTGCGCTGCTATAGCAGAAAAAATAAGTGGTAATGCCAAAAATTGTACCGATTTTATATGTGTCACAATTGGCACTGGTATTGGAGGGGGGATTTTTGTTGACGGTAAACTTTTACATGGTCATAGATTTAGAGGTGGTGAATTTGGTTTTATGATTACTCAAGCAAATGGGGAAAAATTCGGTGATATATGGCACTCCACAGGTTCAACTTCTGCCTTAATTAGGAACTATAAAAAACTTAAGGGAATAAGTAAATATGAAAGTGTTAAAGGCGAGACCGTTTTTTTAGAGGCTACCAAAAGTAAATCGGTAAAAAAACTTATTGACGAATGGGCTAGAAATATTAGTTATGGAATTTTCAACCTAGCAGCAACTTTAAACCCACAAAAAATTTTAATTAGTGGCGGAGTATCTCCCCAACAGGATTTGTTATCTACTATTAAAAAACAACTAGAGGAGCTCCCTTGGTGGAATGATATTAAGATTCCTGTTGAACTATGTAAACATCGAAATAACGCAGGAATGATTGGGGCAATGTATCATTTAATTCAAAAACAAAGATTATAAAAACTTATTATTTAAGTTACGGTTCACCTTAATGGATGTAGCCGAAAACAATAAAAAAGGCTTTGAATACTGCATCCCTCTAGGATTTCTCCATCTATCGTCTGTCAGCAACCGGACTCCCATGGTACTTACCCGGGTTGGACTTTCACCAATTAGCAATTAACTATTCAGTTGAATAAGAAAAGCGATGCCCTATATATCAGCATCGCTCCTTTAAGATGAATAGAGTCGACCTATATGAAATTGGTAATCTAATCGGTCAGCATACATAAATAGAAAATGTGCAGAAAGAAGAATATCAAATTCTCCATCCTTAAACGGTAAAGAAGGGAAAGTAACGGGAATGTATCGGTCACTCGATTCCCTCATATCCCTAACACAATCGTTTAAAGCACTTAAACGATTTTTTCTAAGACCTTCTATTTCTTTAAAATACCCCCAAATATAATTACTTTTTGCATTTTGCATATGCTCCATATCGTGTTCAATATCCTGAAGACCTTTATTTTTTAGTTCTTCACCCGAATGATAATACGCAATATCACGTAAAAGAACAAGCCCCTGCTGGACAATCCAGTATTTTTTTTCACTCCAGTTCTTCTACCGAAAGTGAAAACATATCCAGATACTCTTCAAAGGTTCTTCCAATAAAAATAATTCTTTCTAAATCTAACTTTGTACGTTACTAAACTAAACTCACCTCTTATAAAAAGAATTAAATTTATATTATCGCAAACAATTGGTAAAATTAACCTTTACTACTTTTTATTGTTCAACTATTCTGCCCCTTTAGTTCATTAAGAAAAAGGCTACCAAACGGCAGCCCCTGATCTCAACTAACGCACCCTTTAGTTCATTAAGGATTATTGAAGATGACACAAACTGTGCTGTAAAAAAGGCACTAAAGTGCCCAAGATTCACATCTTTCATTTAATTGGTGTAAAAGTAAAGGTTTCCTTGTATTTTCTGCCCTGAACTTCTTTACTGTGCGGTTTTTCGTGCCAACTTATTTCAAATTGAAGTTCTCTGGATTTACTCGATATAGGGAAATTCGGAAACTCAAAGACCTGTCCCTGATTAAATTTCTCATATTGAAGGTCATTGATACTTAATCCGTATTTTGTTTCAGTATTTGGTTCATTTCTGTAAGTGTTGAATTCAACACTATCGAGGTCTTTACCAATATTTGTGATAACCACATAATACCTTTCAAATTTATTATTAGTAGTTTTTGCCGTTTCTTTAGCCTTTTTTATTTCGATTTTCCATTGATCAGATTGCTTTATGATAGGAGTTTTAAATAGTTCGTCTGCCTCTGCTGATGCATTTGAAACAATTCCAGTGGCTAAAAAGCAAAAAATAAATAATGAGGTTATTAGTTTTTTCAAAATTGCTGCCTCCTGTTGTATTAAATCAATTTTTGATTAGTTTTCCTGAAAAAATGAAAAAAACACATATAAATTTATTTCACAGTACGACTACAGTGTGCTTGTGGAACTATCCTGTCGTATGGTTGCATAAAGAAAAAGCTGCCTTAAAGACAGCTCAGATCTTCAGCTAACGCACCTGTTCGTTTAATATTTCTCTATTCTTTATTTCTCATCATTAAGTTTGAAAATAGAGGATAATGTTTCACCGTCTTTCCCTTCCAAAACGCCCCCTACTTGCTTTCCATCTTGCACGACTGCGGAGCCAGTTTCGTTGAACCACACCTTATATTTTTGCCCTTCCTTGTTATCCTGGTCTATAAACCAAAATACAGCATCTTCTTTGCTTTCTTTATTAACTGATGCTGTTTTATCCCATTTTACATCTACCGTAATGTTTTCAATTTTTTTCACATCATCTTTCTCTGATATACCTTTTCTATCACTTAATACACCGTTTTTCTGTACCATTTGATAGCCAACAACTTTTGCTTCAGGAGAACCCGAAGTTTTAGAGGAACTTGAACATCCCCCTAACGCCACAATGATGACAACCAAACTTAAACTCCATAATAATTTCCTCATACTCACACCTCTTTTTCCCAATTGTACCATTTATAAGAAATATAGGATGAGGAATTACAATCTTTTATCAACTCTATTTTACTACTTCTTATGCAACTATCCTGCCCCTATAGTTCCATAAGAAACTCCTA
>NZ_JAGGQC010000057.1:0-10647 GCF_018613455.1 Bacillus sp. ISL-78 | reverse complement strand
TACAGTAAAAAACATGACGGTCTTAACCAGTCTTAAACATGCTTCGGGTTGAGTCCAATTCTTAATTATTCTTAGTACTTCTTTGAAAAATGTGCAGTCGATATCAGAAATCCGTTCTCTTTTCATCTTCGGTGTTAGAGTAGTCCGTCTTCCATCAAAAAGGATTATAGTACTAAAGGAGTTCTATCTTATAAAACAAATTTGATTGGAACGGAAGGCGTGAGATTCCTGCAGGAAAAGCGAGTCCAAGAATACAAGATTGCCCAGTTTTCCAATCATGTTAACCATCAAATTGTTAGCTTATTTTTCCATTTCAAGGGTTTTTTCATTTGTCGTAACGTTCCAAATTGATACGTGAGGTGGGCCATGGTCGTTAGCATTTTCCTGAATCGAAATATTCGAAAAAAGCCCAATTTCTCAGTAATAAAATTGAGAAATTGGGCTTTTTTGCTACTCCATAAAAGTGCCCTATTTTATTAGTGGTATGTTGGAATCATTACTTAAACTTGTTCAAGATAACACTCGTTAGTTCAAGCTTTGATTTTATTAGCTGCAACAAGCAGGCCTGTTACACGGCAGATAGCTTACACTCTATGGATAACTTTTTTGTTTTTATCCATTTTATTCTTCGGTTGAGTGGTTGCTTGCGTTCCAAAAAGGAGTTCGAATGAACGCAAAGTGGGGTGAAATCTAAAACATATTTTCTCATCAAATATATTAATCTTTTAAACCCTTCCCATCGAGAATTTTCTGCATGCATTTTTCGATTCGTGACTCTCGGGTTTTGGATTGTTTGGCTTGTGAAAAATAAAGGATGTATGCTCTTTGCCTTCCTGGGGTCAATGCTTCAAAAGCAGTTTTCAAGGCAGGGAAGTCATCGAACTTATTGTGAAGTTCTTCAGGAATTATGAATTCTTCGTTCTTTTTAAATTCCACTTCCAACCCGGCTTTTTCAACTTCAATGGCTTCATGAATATAGGCTTTCAGAATGGATTCCGTTGCAACTATTTCTTGAACATTAGTGAACCGAATCTGGCGCGCTCCCTGTACATTCTCGGTTTGTTGAATTAGAAGCCCGTGGGCATCCTGTAACAAGGCACCTTTGTGAAACAGAAGCGCACAATATTCTTTAAATCCATGTATTAAAACGATGTTTTTATTCTCAAACGTATAACAGGGATGCATCCATTTAAATTCTTCGGCCAGTTCACAGTCAAGAACGATATTTCTTAACGTCTCATATTCTTCTTTCCACTTTTTAGCTTTACCTAAAAATTCATCAACCTTAGGATTCGTTCTACTTTTTGTCATCACGGAACACTCCTTTTTCCGAGCAGTTAGCTTTTTTCTTTTACGTTAGCTGAATACTAAAAAACAAGGCAGAGGTTTGGTCTTACAATACCTCTAACACGTTATTAAGTTCTTCGCCCATTTTCGCCCAACCATATTTCGCACCATTGAACGCTTGATCTTCTTTTTCGAATCCTGTTTGTTCGAGATGTAAGTGGGTTGTTCCATCCTCGTGCTTTAAGGTCCATGTAACTGTAGTGTTTATACCGCCGCCTACCCAGGTGTAAGATAACTTATAAGGCTCCTCGACTTCAAGAACTTCGGAATCAATAATCAAATTCCACTGTTCATTCCGAAACTGGAATTTATGTCCGACGACAGGTTTAATATCATTAGCCATTACCCATTTCCCAAGAGTATTTGCATCCGTTAAGGCAAGCCATACCTTCTCGATCGGGCTCTTAAAATTAAAATCTTGTGTTACTGTTAAACTCATTTTTATTCCTCCTCTAATATTTGATTTAAAAGTGATATTCTTTCACTCCAGAATCTTCTGTAAAACGATACCCAATCCTCAATTTCTCTCAACGGACCTGCATTCAGTCGATAACGGGTTTCCCTGCCAACTTTTCTGCTGATTACTAGACCTACCTCTTTAAGGAT
This sequence comes from Bacillus sp. ISL-78, assembly GCF_018613455.1. Classification (NCBI taxonomy): domain Bacteria; kingdom Bacillati; phylum Bacillota; class Bacilli; order Caryophanales; family Bacillaceae; genus Bacillus; species Bacillus sp. ISL-78. Next base: position 8,694 of record NZ_JAGGQC010000057.1, on the reverse strand, counting down.
TGCCAAATGCTTTGAAACCGCAGTACGGCCCATTTCAAAATGTACGGTCAACTCATTTAGTGGCAATTCCTCCACGTCCGCCAACAAACGTAGCAATTTACGTCTTGTTGGGTCAGCGATGGCTACATAAATATCACGTTCTTGATTTTTCTCGTTCAAAATCACCCACCCTTTAATTGGACACCAATTGGTGTCTTTTATTATATGACACTGATTGGTGTCCTGTCAATTTTATTATTGACACACTTTATTTGTTTTATTCTAATATCATCAAGTATATTATTAAATCCTTTTACAACTAAACTGGCCCCGTTAGTTAAAGTGATTCTTATATGCTCGTGTTTCAGCAAAGGAGTATTTTGGAATTATATCTTCATTGATAAGCAAAGTGGAAAAGGGTTTTATTGGTTTCCATATCAGTGATGCACTTAATCATTCTTGAAGGCGTTTATTATTCCTTGATTCACTAGACGGATTGGGCAGGGATTATGATGATTCATTCGGAGAATGGAAGTATATTACTTGAGATCTGAACTCAGATATTATGTATGGTATTAAAAAAAGAGACACTTTTGATTGTTGAAGAGGTATGGGTGTTACTGGGGATTTTTTTATGACTTCATTCAAGTATATGAAAAAGGAAATAAACTATCAGATATTATAAATCCTCAACTTAGGGATGAGATCATTTTAACACCTCTTATCGACTAAGACTAAAAGGTATCTATCTGGGTTTTCAAACAAAGTTGATTGGAACGCGTGTACCAGACTCCCTCGGAAAAAACGTCGAAAGGAGAATCCAGGCGCAAGAGTGCCAAGGGCGGACTTCCTTCGGAAAGCGAATGCCATACGTTCCAATCAGTTTAAAAACTCTCAATATATTATATTATTTTTCTATTTCAAGGCTTTTTATCATTTGCCGTAACGCTCCAAGATGATAAGCTGAGTGGGCAATGGTCGCATTTACATTTGTCAGCCATTTTCCTAAATCGATTGTTTCGATTTCTGCGAAAAGAGATACATATTCTTTATGTAATTCCTCTCTGATTTCAGCCCATTTCACCTCATCAACAGTAGTAATGGTCCAGCTTTCTTCCCAATCTTTTTCAAAGTTCGTGCCATTGATCATCGATTGGACCACCCATAAATAATACCGGGTGTGGTCTGCGTGTGCCGCAATTGTCGATCCGTTTATGGAACGTGAAGCATCTATTGCAGTTAAACCATCAAGTGTACCAAAAACCCCGGTATTCGGTTTTGATTCAGTATAATAGCTTCCTTCATTTCCCGGTCCTTCAAACGTTTCCTTCAAAAGCGTTTTTATTGAACTTGCCAACGTCTCGCTCATCTCAATTCCCCCCAAATGTTTAGTCGACTTCGTTACTCTATAATATACTAAGACAAACCAATAAACATTTATATTTTGTTAAATTAATCCAAAAATATCGCGAGTTTAAAGAGTTATTCGCTTAACTTTCATAAGATAAGGGTTTCAATTACTCTCGATTACAGTTAACATGTAATATTGACGACTCTCTTAACGTGATGAAAAAAAATACCTTAAAAAGGCCATTCCACAGGAACGGCCTTAATTATTTTTGAAAATTTGATTCAGTTTTAGTAGCTTTTCAAACGCTCTTCCAGGGACACAATTCTAAACTTTAACTCTTGATTCGGATCCAAGCCCACTATTACGATTTGATTATCTTCCGTAATGGTGACATATCTGAAGGTTTCTTCTCCATGAATCTTGATTTTAGTCTCCGATGCCGTTTCCATTTTTGCAAAAACTTGATCTGTGTATGTAAGCGGGAGAAGATCATCTAAACCTTCTTCGGGGCTGCCGAGCCACTTAAACATGAAATCTTTCAATGAATATTGTTCAATCATCGATAAATGATTTTTAAAAATTAATTTGTCAATTGTTATCTCTTTCAACTTAACCACTCCTCAATAGTATCTAAAGTTTATATGGATAAACTCCTAACATCAAGGGCATTCCAATGACAAACCATTACATTTTGATTACTTGCTTACTGAATTATCCCTTTCCTTCCGTAAAATGGAGCTCATTAACCTTGAAAACCAATTTTAGATTGATATTTTCGAAAGAATCCCCTTGGATTAACATGAGGGGGATTATTTTCTGTGGTTTGCACGTTTTGGAATAGATGATTATTCATGAAATGAGTATGTTCATTTCAGTAAAAACAGCCCCATTTTCAAAAATGGGGCTGTTTTTATTATACGGCTAATAAAACAATAGTCCTTTAAATTACATATTATATGTCTTGTTTTCCTTTAACACCATTTATTGAATAGCTGATTTTAATGTTGGCATTCAATGAGTGATACACTGAACAGTACGTATTTTTGGATAATTGAATCGCACGGACGACTTTATCTTCAGGTAGATCTCCCTCTAATAAATAATGGATATGAAAATCGGTAAAACGTTTAGGATGATTTTCTGACCGTACCCCCTCTATTTCTATTTGAAAGGCCTTTGTTTCAAATCGCATTTTCTTTAAAATCATGACAATATCAATTCCTGTACAGCCGGCAAGAGAGTGTAAAAGTAATTCTGTGGGTCTTGCTCCACTATTTTTACCTCCTGCTTCTTCGGCGGCATCCATCTTTATTTCATGTCCCGACGGAGTTGTGCCAGAAAAGGCCAGTTCCCCTGTCCAAGTAATCATTGTCTTCATATATTTCAATTCCTCCCTTTCGTGTTGTTTTATTCTATAAATATCCCTTGTTACTTTTTAATGTAAATTAATATCATTTAAGTATTAAAAAATATTGCCTCAATGGGGTCAGTACAAATATACAGTGCAGTTGGATTGGATTTTTTATACTCTAACTTGTGATGATTTTCCATACCTTATATTCTTCCCACAAATCCTGCTTAGTTAGTCATATTGTAAAATTTGAACGTTGATTACCTCTTCATGCTTTAAAACCGAAAAATATTCTAGATGATTTCAGAAATCCGCTCCCTTTCCGCCAACTGTTTGCCAAGCCGTATCAAAGCGAAGCGGCTTGGCAGACAGTTACTCGGCAGGATCGTCGAAAATTTCTTTAATCTATTCAGGAATTCATGTATACAAAGCAGTAAAAAAAACAGAAGGATATTAAGTTTACCAATCATGGTTGTGAGATCATTCCGAACCACCTTTTGTCGTCTGAATTTTAAATCATAGCCCTATAAACCCATCTACCATGAAGTTTTATAGTTTCCTTTTCCATTCAAAGGAGTTTTATAACTATTATTTTCCCCATCTTGCCAAGTAATAGCGCCATTTTCATCCTTCAGGACGAACTTGAATTCATAGAATCGATCTGCAGCTAAACGAAATGTTCCACTCCAGGTGCCATCTGTGTTTTGAGTGAGTTTATATTCGTAATCTTCAGGATTCCATCGACCGATTTCCCCTCTGTCCCCAATTAAGTAAACTCCCTGTGTGGCAGGTACATTTTCAACTGTGAATGTAACGGGAATCGACTTGCCTTCCAATTTATCAGCCATCATCCTGAACTCATTTGTTGGATTTCCTTCATCGTCGAATAAATAAGACATCCTAAGCAATGTAAATCCCTCAAAACCATGGTTAAAAACCATTTCTGCTACATTGTCAAAGCCCCATTCATTATTGATCAGAGGGAGTGCATTTTCTCCGTTTAAAGAAATTCCTTTTTCATTAGCTAAAGAGGCAATATGGGTCACCAAAGTCTTAGGAGCGCTATAGGACGGTGCAGTATGTGCGTCTTGATCTCCCATTTCCAGACAGGTGAATGTGAGGGCCATATTCGATTTCTTAAATTGATTCAACAATTGGGAGTAGTTATGGTACCCAGCACTATACTCTGCTGAATGCGGCATTACTGGATCATTCATTTTCCAATGGACTCCTGAAATTTTAGCTCCAATTGGCACGCCAAAGACTTTATCAAAATGTTTATGGGCAAACTTCGAGATTTTTGCAAGATGCTTTTCGAGTGCTCCTTGATACCACTGCATAAAATCGTATCCAAATCTAGTGTCGATTGCTCCGCCCTTGGTGAAAAATTCATCCCCATTTCCTGGCGGCTGAATCTCATTCCAGTTTTTATACGTTTTGCCCCAAGCGGCATTTAATTTTTTTATCGTGGAATATTTTTCTCGCATGGCAAGCCTGAAATCCCGTTTTGCTCCTTCTGTATAAACTTGAAGCTGTCCCCTCTCAGGATAATCCCAGCCATCGGCATTCTGGTAGGAGGGATATCTTAATTCCCCTGCCGGTCCTGCACTTAGATATATCTTTGCTATTAAACCCTTTTTATCAGCAAAGTTCTCTGCAAAGGATTTGTACAATTCATTGTACTGATCGGCTGTGCCTTCCCACCAAGGAGCAAGTACTTCCTTATTCCAGAAACCACTTTCACTCTTGAAAGCCATGTTTTCGGCTGTGTCTTTATTCCAGAGCCAACTTGGTATGGGATAGTTGCAATCATCCCCCACATTACCGCCGCATTGGTGCGTAGACAAAATGGGCACCCATTTTAAACCGGAGGCTTTCACGGTTTCCGCATATTTTTTATAATAGGACCAATCAAACTGATTATCTTTTTTACTCTCGACCAATCCCCACCAGATATCTGTCGTAATTGCATATACTCCATTTTCCTTCAACTGGGTCAGCTCTGCATTAAATGCCTCCCAATCTGTTATTTCACCCAATGGGGCCATCACATAAAGCTTGTAATCTGGTTGTACTTCTGCTATTACAGGTGTATTTGATAAAGGAACAAAATATAGCATAAAGGTAAAAACGCCAACAGATAATTTGTTCATGAAACGCCAACCTTTCCCCTATAACTTTATTTGTTTAAATTTCGGTTCATCATGGAAACCGTTTACAATCTTTTTATTTTTTAGTCATTCCTTTACTAACTAGAATTATATTTGTTGTGGAAATATTTATCAATTATTTCATCGGAGGAATTTAGTTCAAAAATCGACAAAGAAAAAATGGATAGTCTAAGAGACTATCCAGGGCAGCTGGTTATAAAACTATATAAACATTACCATCTTCTATTTCGACATGGTATGTCTTTACACAACCATTATCAGGTTTTTGGACTTCTCCATTCTTGACACTGATTTTCCAGTCATGCATCGGGCAAAATACGTGATCACCACTCACAATGCCTTCCACCAGAACACCACCTTTGTGTGGGCAACGATTTTCAATAGCCCGGAATTCCCCATTTGCTAAATGAAAAAGAGCAATTTCATGAGATCCTATCGTTACTGTTTTCCCCAGGTTTTTTGGCATTGCATTTACGGTTGAGACCTTTATCTTTTGAAGTGTTTTCCCCATTTAGGCTGCCCCCATATTCATTTATTTGATATAGCCGGAATTTTCACTTTTTGAAATAAACCGGTTTGGATCGCATTGCTCTCAATGATTTCTTTCCACGGTTCTTGCAATACGGATAAGGCCTCATCCAAGCGTTGGTTAAGCTCCATCCTTTTTTGCTTATCACCAATAATCTCCTTAATGGTATCGAAACCAACACGATCAACCCAGACCGACGTTCTTTCTAAATAATTGGCAGTCTCTCGATAATGTTGGATGTACGCACCCGTAATTTCAATTACCTCATCACTTGTTTTCACTTTGCATAATAATTCAGCAGCTCGTAAATGAGTACCGCCATTGCCGCCAATATAAATTTCCCATGCACCGTCAACACCGACAACACCAAGATCTTTGATACCGGATTCAGCACAATTACGAGGACATGCCGACACAGCCATCTTAACCTTATGCGGTGTGCCTACACGTTCGAATTTCTTCTCCATGGCAATGCCCAGACCGATTGAATCTTGGGTGCCAAAACGGCAAAAGTTTTCACCGACACATGTTTTCACAGTTCGAAGCGTTTTTCCATACGCATATCCAGAAGGCATATCCAAGTCGGCCCATACGCTTGGAAGGTCTTCTTTTTCAACGCCGAACAAATCTATTCTTTGACCGCCTGTTACCTTAAGTAACTTAACATTATACTTATCGGCAACATTTGCTATTTTCCGTAATTGATCGGGATTTGTGACGCCGCCATACATTCTTGGCACAACGGAAAATGTACCATCCTTTTGAATATTTGCATGTAGCCTTTCATTGACATAGCGGGATTCTTTTTCATCTTCATAGTCAACAGGATGGATCATGCCTAAGTAATAGTTCAGTGCCGGTTTACATTTAGAGCATCCATCACTTGTATTCCAGCCGAGAACATTCATGACTTCACGAGTATGTGTCAGGTTTTTTTCGCGTATTTCGGCAACAACCTCATCTCTTGATAAAGTGGTGCACGTACATATGGATTCCTTCTGGTTTGACTTACTGAAATCAGCGCCTAATGTCAGCTCGAGAATATCACCGACTAACGGCTTACAACCACCGCATGATCTCGAAGCACTTGTGCAGCCTTTTACTTCCTCAATGCTTGTTAAACCGTTAGATTCGATAGCCGTCACAATATCACCCTTCGTTACACCATTACAACCACAGATGATTTCTTCATTTGACATCGAAGTGACAAGGCTGACACTTGGTTCACTTGTTCCTACATTTAAATACTCCGAAACGTCGGCATTTTTATTGATCATGCTCAATAGGGCATTGCTTTCCTTTGTATCCCCGAATAATACCGCACCAGAAATTTTCCCATTTCGAATCATTACTTTTTTGTAAGTACCATTCCATTCATTAAATTCCTTGATTGATTTGGCTTGTTCATCCTCGAAAATTTCTCCAGCCGAAAATACATCAACACCAGATATTTTTAACTTAGTAGAAAGCACGGACCCCTCATAAGCTTTGCTTTCCAGTCCGCAAATCCTTTTGGCTAATACTTTACCCTGTTCATAAAGGGGAGCGACCAAACCATACACCATCTCACGGTGTTCCGCACATTCACCAACCGCAAAAATATTCGGGATCCTCGTCTCCATATAATCATTCACGATAATTCCCCGATTGACAGGGATGCCGGAATTTTGGGCCATTAAAACATTTGGCTTAATCCCAACTGCCATGACCACTAAGTCGGCGCAGATTTCCTCGCCATCACTAAAGCGTAATCCTTTGACATCAATTTCACCTAAAACCTCCTGAGTCTGTTTCCCGAGATAAAAATTCATTCCCTGGCTTTCCAGTTCCCTTTGCAGCATTTTTCCTGCTGCTGGATCTAACTGCCTATCCATCAAATATTCCGAAAGGTGAATAACATCTACCTGCATACCTAGATTCAAAAGCCCCCTTGCTGCTTCAAGACCCAGCAATCCTCCACCAATGACAGCAGCCTTTTTATTATTTTTCGAATATTCAATCATTTTTTCGCAGTCTTCAATATTTCTAAAGGCCGTCACTCCTTTTTTATCAGCCCCCTTTATCGGCAGAATGAATGGGATTGATCCGGTAGCTAAAATTAATCGATCATAAGCGACTTCGCGATTAGCATCTGAATATATGATTTGCTTAGTGGTGTCGATGTTCGTGACTGTTTCACCTGAAAAAAGTGTAATATTGTTCTCTTTGTACCAGTTCCAATCATTTATTGTAATATCATCTATCGTCGTAGCCCCTTGCAATACATTCGATAGTTGGATTCGATCATAATTTGGATGCGGCTCACTTCCGAAGACAGTCACATCAAACCTCTCCGGTTGAATTTTCAAAATTTCTTCTATACATCTTACTCCAGCCATACCATTCCCAATGAGTGCCAATTTCTGCTTAGACATGTTTTGTCCTCCAATAAGATTTTTTTGAAAGGATGATATGATTGATTATAGGTGACGTCACTTTTTATCGCCACTAATGTGTTATAAAATCTTACATAGTTTTTAAAAATTAATAATTAATGTTAGTTTTTATTACAAATATTCAGAAAATTAGGATATAATATCCTTATTGATTCAGCATAAATCCAAAATGAGGTGATTTTCATCGTCCAGCATAAAGAATCTTATATAGATAGAAAGGTAATTTCCATAGGTGTGGTCAGAGAATTAACCGGACTATCCGATAGACAAATCCGGTATTATGAAGAAAGAAAACTCGTTTTCCCCGAAAGGTCTAAGGGTGGTAACCGTAAATACTCTTTTTCCGACGTCAAAGCATTAGTGGAAATCGCCGATAAAATAGAGGATGGAGTGCAAACCCATGAAATTAGACAGGAAAAATTAAAAGAGAAAAGAAAAATTGAACAGGAAAAAATGCGAAAAAAAATGCTGCAGGGCCAATTAAATGCACACTTTGGCCTGCGTAATTGATTTTTCTAAGCAACCGTTATAATTAACCGATTCAATAAGTACTTTAACTGTCCATAGCCCCTTGTCTTTTTAAAATAACAGTTAACATTATTAAACTGGACATGATGACTTTCATGTCCAGTCAGTTTGCATACAAAAGGGGTTCGGAATTAAAAAATTCCGAACCCCTTTTAAAATTCCCTTGGAATTTTGACCAAAGGGTTAAGAGATTTGGTCTCATCGAGCCACTATGTTAAGCCATTTTTGTTTCAACTTCATAATTGTTTTACGCATTAATCGAATTCCGAAGGTATATTAAATGAAGTCAGTTTAACTACTATAACCGAGTCAATATTTGAGCATCCTACCTCTGAATACATATCTTTCAC
>NZ_JAGGQC010000056.1:0-8374 GCF_018613455.1 Bacillus sp. ISL-78 | reverse complement strand
AGGAGTTTCTTATGGAACTAACGGGGCAGGTTAGCATTCCTGTAGTTCGTTATTTTTCAGTTTTGAAAAAAATAGGGCTCCTCAGTAAGATATGAGTAAGAAACCACTCTAACTCAAAACCTTAGGAGGAACCCTAATGTGTTTGAGGAAGATGCTGAAGGGAGGATTTCTCTTCTTCCTCAAATACTTTTTTACGTGATCCAGGACGTTTCTGGAAGTCTGCGCAATTGATTTCATCCAACTTTTCAAAAATCCGTTCATTGAGATCTTCGAGATGAAAGCACTGATAATTTCGAAGAGGCGCAATGATTTGACGGGAAATATACCCAACGGTCCCCTCCACACTGGCCTTATCCTTGGGTTTGCGAACCCGGCTAGGAACGATAATTGTTCGATAGTGGTCTGCCCAGCTCCCTGTAAGCTTCATTGAGGATAGGCTCGCCCCGAAGGGGCTTTGTAACTCCCGTTTTTAAATTGTCCGGAACGATTGTCTCAGGCACACCTCCAAAGTATTCTAATGCATGGATATGGGCCATTAGCCAGTTGGTGGATTTCATATCCAGAAAGCCTTCTACATAACTGAATTGGCTATAAGGCAAAGTCGCAATGAAAAGGTATACCGGAATCAGTTCGCCTGTTGATCGGTCTGTTAATTGAAGTGTAGATCCTGCCCAGTCCACCTCCAGGATTTCACCTGGCTTTCGATGGATCGGCATGGTAGTCTTATACTTTTTTGCATAATTACCGTATTTTTCGGTAAACGTCCGGTAAGCAAAAGGGATTTTCCCACCCTCACGAGCTTCAGTTGCGTACTCATGATGAAGTAAAGCCAACGTCACATTCTTCTTTTGCAATTCCTTATGAACTTTTTCCCAATCGATAGGGTAGTAGCCCTTTTCAACTGCTAGCTTTTCCGGAAACAACAATTCCTCAAGCCAAGCATTCGTCTCAATTTCACTTAAGCTATGAAGACCGCGTTCTCTTGCTCGTTTAATCACTTCAGAGACGGTGTTTCTGGAGTGTCCGATACTCGAACTGATGGTTCTCTGACTGACATTATCGAAGTGATACTCCAGAATCTTCCGATAATTAATCATAAAAAAAACTCCTTGTTTAGTTGTAGTTTTAAAACAAAGAACCTCCCAAACTCACATTTTACAATAAATAATAAGAACCCATTTTGACGTAATATTGATCAAAATGGGTTCTATTCCATCAGATTTAAGTTTGGTTTTATAAAAAAGATTGATTATTTCGGAAAGCAAATCTTAGATAACAGAACACTACTTTAAACTAAACACTCTAAATGCGTATTTGCATTATATTTAATAATGTTTCTGGATTCTATTAGTCGTTGAACAAAGTCAGGATTCGCTAATAGTGGTCGACCAAAAGCTGCTAATTGTATTTCCCCTCTGATAACTGCATCTTCAGCAATTTCAGGCGTTAATGCTCCAACACCGATGATAGCTTTATCCCAAAAATCTCGAACTAAAGTATGAAGTGTTAGTGAGTGGTTGGTTAATAATTTTGTGTACTCTTGGGCTGATGGATGTATAATTTGTATTCCAGTTCTGTTAAACACGTCTATTATTTGTTTTATTTCCTCCTCTGGTTGTTCCCATACATATAAGGGAGAATCATCTTTATGTTCAGAAAAACGAACAATTAATTTTTCTATTCCAATCTCGTTTCCAACTGCTTTTAAAATTTGCTCTAAAAATAAATATTTATTTTTTCCATATTCGTCTTTTCTAAAATTGGTCCAAGAATTTTGGAATTGGTCAATTAAGTAACCATGTGCAGCATGAATTTCAACACCATCAAAACCAGCTTTCCTTGCATTTTTTGCCGCATATGCAAAGTCGCAAATTACTTTTTGGATATCTTCTTGTGTCATTGCTTTTGGCATTTCATAAGGCATGCGAATTTTATGTGTTAGTCCATTTGCTTGAATTGAAGAAGGTGCTAATGGTTGAGTACCACCCGTAAAGTAGGAATGACTTAAACGTCCAACATGCCATAGTTGTGCAATAATTACACCACCAGCATTGTGTACTCCCTCTGTTACTTCTTTCCAAGCATTCGTTTGTTCATCTGTATACAGTCCAGGGATGCCTATCGTCCCTCTTGCTTCGGGACTAATGGCAATTCCTTCTGTAATAATCATTCCTACACCATTTTTTGCACGTGTAGTATAATATTTATTCGTATCTGGATGAATAACACCTGTTTCTTGATCGGCAAAGCCTCTAGTCATTGGTGCCATAACTACTTTTGATTGCAAGGTCCATTGGTTGACTTGTATAGGTTTTATTAAATCCATTATTAACCCTCTTTTCTATTTGTTCTAATAATAAATTTATCGAAAACAGAAGTATGCATGAATGTATTTTTATTTGTAATTTAATTGATTTACTTATAAAGTATTTATAATGTGAGTAAATTACTTATAACATATAAGGAGGGAGTTAAATGGATGAAATTGATTATCAAATAATCATGGCCTTACAGTATGATGGTAAATCTTCGATGACGAAAATAGGGAAGGAAATTTCTTTATCTCAGCCAGCTATTACGGAGCGTGTGAAAAGACTAGAGGAGCAAGGAGTTATCGAGGGTTATCAAGCGATCATTGATCAAGGTAAGGTAAATAAACCGATTTCAGCCTTTTTATTATTCCAAGCAAGGCATTGCAATGATTTTGTAGCATACTGTGAGACGGTAGAGGATGTATTAGAAATTCATCGCATTAGTGGTCATTATAACTTTCTTGTGAAAGTTATTGCTGAAACTTTAGAGGCTTTGGAACAAAAAATTAATGACTTAGGGAGACATGGCGATTCAACCACTTTAGTTGTTTTATCGACTCCAATGAAGAATAGACCAATATTTCCAAAGATAGCGGGGGTTCAAACCTAATACTAAATAAACAAACTTTATTATAAATTATCTAATCTTATTTCAAAGCCACATTAGTAGTGGCATGCTAAAAGCAAGCTTCCACATTATACATTGAGATTCGGCATTATTTTTTTCTGGTCTTCTAGTCCGCAATCAGTGATACCTCGCAAACCCATATTTTACGATAAATAAAAAGAATCCATTTTGAAAAAAGATTGATCAAAATGAATTATTCTCTTATGAATTGGTACACAACTTTTTTATTGACCAATCGGTACAATATATTTATACTTATATAAAGTATAGTGTTATGGAAAGGAGACACCCATGAGCAAACGGGGTAGGCCTAGAGTATTTAAATACGACAACATTATCGATGCAGCGATGAAGACATTTTGGAAAAAAGGATATGAAGCCTGCTCCACACAAGACCTGTGCAAGGATACTGGTCTTGGCAAGGGCAGTTTATACAATACGTTTGGAAGTAAGCATGATCTGTTTAAACAAGTGTTGGAGCGCTATCAAGCCAATGGAATTCGAGATCAATTAGCCTTGTTACAAGGACCGATATCTGTGAAGTCACGTTTGCACAGCCTTTTAGCGTGGGCGCTGGCCGAGGATTTTGAACAAACTGATCAGAACGGATGCTTGTTGATTAATGTGAGTTTAGAACGACCACAAGACCCGATGGTAGAAGGTTTCGTAACTAAACATGTAGAAAAGCTCCGAGAAGCTCTCGTTAGCGTAATGGAAGAAGGCCTTCAAACGAAGGAAATTTCTAAATGCAGTTCAGCTGAGGAGCTGGCAAGCCTGTTTTTGAGCAGTTATTACGGACTGCGTGTGCTGAATACTTCTATGAAAAATCGAGACCTGTCGAATCAAATAGCCACTGGAATAATTGAGACTATCTTTAGCACTTAGTGTGCTTTTTTTTACCTTATTTCTGTACCGGACATTACAAAATTAGGAGTGATTATATGCCAACAATTATTTATGTATTGGCTTTTGCTATTTTTTCAATGACAACATCTGAGTTTATGGTGGCTGGTATGATGCCTGAATTAGCAGAAGCGTTTAGTGTATCCATATCCAGCATCGGTTTTCTAATAACTGCGTTTGCAGCGTCGATGGTTCTAGGAGGACCGGTTTTAACAGCTATATTGCTAAAAATCCGTAGCAAACAAGCGATGCTCGTTCTTATAATTGTCTTTTTTATTGGTCAGACACTTGGCGCGCTTGCTTGGAACTACGAAGTGATGATGGTTGCTCGTATTATTACAGGGACAGCATCTTCCGCAACCTTTGGTATTGCCATTTCGCTTTCTGCATCGTTAGTTGGCTCTGAATTAAGAGGAAGAGCCGTATCAGTGGTTCTTGCAGGATTAATGATTTCCATGGTTCTAGGGTTGCCTTTAACGACCTTCATTTCCCAAGAATTGGGCTGGCGCATGAGTTTTTGGGCGGTTGCATTGCTAGTATTTGTAGCAGGCATTATCATTTTGTGGAAATTGCCTTCCTATCCAGCACCTGGCACTATCCAGTTTATGAAAGAGTTGGAGCCATTTCGCAATCGCCATCTATGGGCTGCCTATGTAACTAGTACGCTTATCATCGGCGGTACTTTCGCTGGCTTTAGTTTTTTCACTCCCATATTTACGGACATATCTGGATTTTCCGAATCAAGCGTCCCCCTTTTACTTTCCCTATATGGCGGCGCTACTGTGATTGGAAATATTCTTATTGGACGCTATGCCGATCGTTTTACAATGAGAATACTTTTTTTGGGACTCATGATTTTATTCACGGCAATGATGTTATTTGCAATTGGCGCCGAAACCAAATGGATTGCCATTATTGCTATTCTATTGATTGGCTTGACAGGGGTTTCATTGAATCCAGCCATGGCTACACGAGTGATGAAGACCGCAGGTAGTGGGACAATGATTAACACCGTCCACTCATCTTTTATTACTCTTGGGGTAGTCATTGGTTCCTCATTAGGAGGAGTAGCCATCAGTGGGGGGTATGGCCTTCACTCCCCTTTATGGATTGGCGCCATATTAGCCGCATTAGGCCTGCTATCCTTACTGCCCTATTTTAAATTACAGGTTGCTGAAACGAAAAGACAATAAGTATTTCGTTTGATGCTTCAAGTTTGTGAATAAATGTACTTAAACTAAAGGGTGCGTTAGCTGAAGATCGGAGCTGTCTTTAAGGCAGCTTTTTCTTTATGCAACTATCGGGGCAGGTTAGTTCAACAAGGAATACTGCATTTGATATAGAATTTATAATGTAGTGTTTTTATGGGTACATTGAAAATTTAATTATGTCCCCTTTACGTCCCCATGGCGGGGCTTTATTTAGGACCTTAAAACATCATGCCGGCCGATTTAAGAGTATATACTCTCGAGTGAACTCGAAAGCAGGTGTTTATGCATACAAATTTGTTCCATTTTTAGACTGATATATAAAGAAGTCTGTTCGATTGAACAGACTTCCTTTACTACCGAATCGACCTATCCCTAATCTGCAATGTGAGCCAACAATCCGGTCTGTCCAACAGCGACATGGTCTGCGAGTACATGGTGGTCCGGATAGTCCCAACCATTTTGACGTCGGAAGGGGATGGGCTCTTCCTCAAAGAGATGCTCGAGACGTGAGCGCCAAGCTGCTTTCGCTGCATCTACCTCGGCTGCTGTGATGCGGCCAGTTCCGTAGACCGCATGGGTTGTTAGCACATCCATGCCGGAGAAGAAGAGAGTACCATGGGTTATAGGGAACAGTAGTTGCTCTAGTGGCCCGTTGATGCCTCGGGGTGAATAGTCTATCTCCGGCCCCCCAACGGTCACTGACAGCATTGCCCTCTTTCCTTTCAAGCCACCATCGCCGTAGCGATAGCGATTACCTTCACCCTTGTAGCCATAAGCCAACCCATAAGCGAACACCCGGTCCACCCAGCCCTTGAGGATGGCTGGCATGCTATACCACCAAAGCGGAAAATGGAATATCACGGCGTCGGCGGCAAGCAGCTTCTGCTGCTCGGATGTAACGTCTGCTGTCTGTTGGCCAGTCGAGTAGGCGTGCCCCGACTCTGTCACGAAAGACAGTCGATCGGGATTAGCTCTGGCCGGGAAGTCGCGTTCATCGAACACTGCCTTCCAGTGCATACCGTACAGGTCCGACAACGTGACTTCGTGCTCTTGCTCCTGAAGTGTCTGCACAGACACCTCAACGAGTTCACGGGTCAACGACGTTGGTTCGGGATGCGCATAAACAATCATCACATTCTTCTTCATGATTTCACTCTCCATCTGGTTTTTGTTTACTACACTTTATTATGTGTCGCATGAGTTTATATTATAATGTATAATAAAATATGGAAAGTACGCACATTAATTATATATAGTATCAAAAAATATACTATTGGAAGTGAACAGCATGAGAAATCGAAAAATTGAATTTGATTATTCTTCCAACTCTGAAGGATGTCCAGTGGAGACAACATTGGATGTAATTGGTGGAAAATGGAAAGGGATTATACTTTATCATCTTATTGACGGCAAAAAGAGGTTTAACGAATTTCGAAAACTTCATCCTTGTATTACTCAACGTATGCTTACTTTACAGTTAAGAGAGTTGGAACGAGATGGAGTGATTCACCGTGAGGTTTATAAAGAGGTCCCTCCAAAAGTAGAATACTCTTTAACTGAATTCGGAAGAACCTTGGAACCAATCATTTTACTTATGAAGGACTGGGGGGAGAAGCATAAAAACAGAGTTAATGATGTTAGAAAGATGAAAAACGAAGAGCTATAAAAATAAAAAAGAGGCAGTTCAAAGTCAAAAATTCGACTTTTAGACAGCCTCTTTTTTGTATACTCATACATTTTAAGTAAGGTTTAAGCAACGAACTTCCACAATCGGGCGCAATTGTTTAATAAGGTTCGCTTTTCTTATGGCACTAACGGGGCAGTTCAGTTTAACAAGAACAACTGATAAAATAACAATAAGTTAATTCAAGAAATATAAGAGTGAAAATAAAAAATAATGGGGGAAGAGGTAATTTGGGGAAACGTACAAAAACAATCTCAATTTTTTTCATATCAATGATTTTTATATATGCAATATTTGCAAGTATAGAAAACGTAAATCTAAGTTCTAAAACTGTCGATGAAGCATTTGAAAAATTCATAAATGGCGAATTTAAGACTGAAGTTGCTCAAAATAAAATTGGCGATAAAGAATTTTACCGAATTGGTAATTATACATTTGTGCCATTTGAAGTTGGTAATAATGTTTCATTAGTACAGTTTGAAAAAGGGATATTTGGTTGGAAACAAACATATTATTCTCAAGATGAAGATAGAGGTTATTCATATTCAAGTGTTGTTGATGAGTTAAATGATGATATTCTTTTACACGGTGTCATACCAAAAGATATAGTTACTGAAACGAAGACCATAAAAGTTAATGGAATAGAAGCAGATATTGTTATGCTCAATGATAAAACTAGAATTTGGATATTGATGAACAATAATAATCAAAAAAACTTCTCTAACATAAATATAGACTTCTTAGATAATGTTGGAAATATAATCGGTAAAATATAAATACAAATATCATTTCTAAAGGTAGTTGCTATTATTGTGAATAAGTACACTTAAACTAACGGGTGCGTTAGCTGAATAAGACAGGGGTACTCTAATGATGATAATTGGAGAAGATAATATGAAGATAGATATGGTATTTGATTATGAGATGGGTAATGATTTAACCTCAAAGATACAAGAATTGTTAAGCCAATGTTTTCAAGAAGACTATCCAAAAAACAGAATTTATTTTAAACAATTACCCCATTTTAGATTTGTAGCTTTTAACGAAAAAAATCAACTTGTAGGACAGGTAGGAATAGATTACAGAGTGATGAATCTTAACGGAAATCCTATAAGAGTGCTTGGTCTAATTGATTTATGTGTTACCCAAAACACTCGCTCGCAAGGGATAGGTTCGATGTTACTTTTAGAAATTGAACAGTTTTGTTGCAATAGAAATATTGATTTTTTATTGTTATTTGCTGACAACGAAACGTTGTATCTGAAAAATGGATACAGGTCAGTTACGAACAAATGTAAATGGTTAAAAATTGACCATGAAAGTCAAATTACAAGGGGAATAGGTTATGAAGTAATTCAGGGATTAATGATTAAAGAAGTTGGTAAGTGTGATTGGTGCGAAGGAGATCTAGATTTTTTAGGCTACCTTTATTAAGCTAACGGGTTCTACTTCAATAAGAGAGGTTGCTGCGGCAACCTTTTTGTATGAAAACACAATAGTAAAAAAGCCATGCTAAAATAAACCCTCCATATTCTCATTTTTTGTATGAAAACACAATAGTAAAAAAGCCATGCTAAAATAAACCCTCCATATTCTCATTTTTTTGATGGGGGTAAATGTACTATGTTGTTATTTA
>NZ_JAGGQC010000055.1:8525-62562 GCF_018613455.1 Bacillus sp. ISL-78 | reverse complement strand
TCTGTGCATCACTTTTAATACTAAAACGCTCACGAATCTGGCGATATGACCAACCTTCCTCCACTTTCAGACGAACCACTTCTCTCTTTAATTCTTCTGTATACGCTTGAAACGTTTGCCCCTTCTTTGCCATACAAAAAATCCCCTCCAGATTGACAGTTAAGAACATTTTACCATGTTCTCTTTTTTCTCTGTCTACCTGAAGGGGATAATACCACCGGTGTAATCCAGCCCCACTTTTTTTATGCCATTTTTTTATATTTTACTTGCTGGATGAACCGTAAGCGAGCAGCCAAGCCTATAGCCCCAAGAGCCAAGCCGGAAATTAAGCCGATCCAATACCCAAAGGCTCCCATATCCGTAAACTTTGCAAAGAAATAGCCAATTGGAAGCCCGAGAATCCAGTAGGAGACCAGTGACATGGCAAATGTGACATTTACATCTTTATATCCACGCAAAATGCCCTGAATAGGTGCCTGCAGGGCGTCCGATATCTGAAAGAAGATGGCATATATTAAAAAATGTGATGTCAGCATCATTACTTCGTGATCTTTAGTGTATAAAGAGGCCACAGGTTCACGGAAGAGGAAGAGGATGGTCGACAAAACGAGTGACATCGTCAAGGCCATTGAAATGCCAATCCAGCTATACTCTTTGGCATCTTTATAACGGGCTGCCCCAATTTCAAATCCAATGACGATCGTCAATGCCATGGATATACTTAGCGGTATCATATAAAGCAGTGACGCAAAATTCATGGCAATCTGATGTGACGCAATCGTCACGGTATCATACTTACTCATCAAAAGGGTGACAGCCGAAAAAATGCTTGTTTCAAAGAAAATAGCGAGCCCGATGGGTACACCAATCAATAATAAGGCCCTCCATTCTTTCCAGGAAACCCGGAAAAATTCAGTGAAAACCTGATATGTCGAAAATGGGTTTATTTTTATCACGACCAGTATGGCCACCAGGGCAATTAACCAATAGGTAATCGCAGTGGCGTACCCGGAACCGACACCGCCAAGTTCAGGGAATCCAAACTTCCCGTATATTAACAGGTAATTAAAAAGGACGTTTACCGGGAGCGCACATAAGGTGATGATCATGGAAATCCTAGTTTGCCCCAGAGCATCGATGAAAGCCCTCAAAGCATTATAAATGAATAAAGGAATGATACCGAGTGAAAGGGCGATCAAATAATCATGAGCCACCATGTGGACATTATCTTCAAGGTCCATGGCATTCAATACGGGGTTCAAAGAAAAAGCTCCAATGATTAAAATGAACAAGGCTAAAGCCACAGCTAAATAAACGGCCTGCATCACGGAATAGGAAACGGATTTGGACTGCCTGGAACCCAACAGCTGTGAAACCACCGGTGTTAAGGCAATCAATATCCCGCTCAGCCCCGTGTACACGGGTGTCCATAGCGAACTGCCGATGGAGACGCCAGCAACGTCCTGAGTGCTGTATTGCCCCGACATCATCACATCAAAAAAAGTCATGGCATACATGCTGATTTGGGTGATCAGGATAGGTATCAATATATAAAATAACAGGCGGATCTTTTGTGATTTAGTATAAGTCTGATTCATCAGGGTACCTCAATATCAATATTTGGAATTTTCAACACAATGAAAGAATTATATCACATAAGCATGTGATGTTTTAAGAGTTTTTATTTGAAGCAAAAAAGACTTGCCGTTTTGGGCAAGTCTTTTTTGTCAATCGCGCATGGATTCAAAATCATTCATGGCTTCCATATCTGAGTCTTTTTGAAGAATGAATGCCTGTGAAGGAATGGCAATTTGTACACCTTCCTGTTCCAATATCTCCATTATTTTGAAGTTCACATCTTCTTTGATTGATAAATATCCTCCAAAGTCCGTGGCTTTCGTGAAGAAATATAGGTAAAGGTTGAAACCGGAATGACTGAACTCATCAAATTTAACCAAAATCGTTTCCGGATGTACTTCAGGGTGATCAATAAGCATTCTTTCAATGTCTTTAATGACATTTTCCAATTTTTCTTTTGGTGTCGTGACACTGACACCCAAATGGAAGGCGATCTGTCTTTTGCCCATCTTGGACCAGTTGATGATCGGTTCATTCGAAAGGGTCGCATTTGGGACTGTAACTAAAGCTTGGGCAAAAGTCCGAACTTTAGTGCTTCGGAATGTGATGTCTTCAATGGTTCCCTCCACACTTGGAGTTTTGACCCAATCTCCTATGGTAAAAGGTTTTTCGGTAACGATGACGATACCCCCGAAGAAATTGCTGACGGTATCTTTAGCGGCAAGTGCGAAAGCCAATCCACCCAAACCAAGCCCTGCAACAAATCCATCGACATTAAATCCCCATTCCTCCGCAATTATGGAAGCCCCAAAAGCAATGATGATTATGTTTATGATTTTCGTAAAGAACGGCATGACGATTTGATCGACTTCAAGTCCGAATTTACTTACTAATTTCGGAAATAAAATGGTTAAGATCGAACTGATGTTGAAAATCGTCCAAAAGAATATGAAGACAAAAAACGATCTGTATATTTTCGATTTGAGTTCAGCCGAAGGTGAGTCGATCGGAAAATAGTGCAGTGAAATGATAACCCCAATCAAAACGATAAGCCATCTTACCGGCTGTTCTATTGCGAGCATTAAGTTGGCGGCAAATTCAACTTTACGTTTTTCTGCAATCCGTAGAAAGAACTTGAATATATATGTAGTAAATACTTTCCGAAGCAAAAGGAAGATTAGAAAAATGCCTATGGAAATCCCTAATTTGGTCCAGGCTTCGATTCCATCAAATTGATTGAGTGATTCAGAAACTTCTTGCAATGTATTACTCCTCCATTGTATCTTGTAGTATTGTAGAATACTAAGATTATAATATATTCATGCTGAAAAAGGAAAAATAATCGATAATTACATACATAATGGGGGATTTTGGTTCACTGAATACTTTTTCAAGTTATTAATGGCGAAGATATATGGTAATATGGATGCAAAGTGATTTTTTAAGTTTGGATGGTGGAAATATTGACTAAGAAAATAGTATTTACCGGAGGCGGTTCTGCCGGCCATGTATCTGTTAATGCAGCAATCATCCCGGAATTTTTAAAGAATGATTGGGATGTTACTTATATTGGTTCAAAAAAAGGCATTGAAAAAAATATCATCGAAACGGAATTTCCCGAGGTCCGTTATGAAACGATTTCCGTTGGGAAATTCCGACGTTACCTATCTGTTGAAAATATGAAAGACCCTTTCCGGGTCATAAAAGGGATTTTTGATGCACGAAAAATATTAAAAAAGACCAAGCCTGATTTCATTTTTTCTAAAGGTGGTTTCGTTTCGGTTCCAGTCGTTTTGGCGGGCAGGATGCTGAGGATTCCGATTGCCATACATGAATCGGATTATACGCCTGGTCTGGCCAATAAGATCGCGATGCCACTTGCATCGAAAATATTCACTACCTTCCAAGAAACGGAAAAAGAACTTCCGAAAGAGAAGGCCATGTATCTTGGCGCTGTATTGCGCGATGGGATTTTTACGGGAAAAGCTTCTGCTGGTAAAGCATTTTGTGGATTCACGAATAACAAACCGGTGCTACTCGTAATGGGCGGAAGCCTTGGGGCCGTTAAAATCAATAATTTAATTACAGATAACCTTGATGCCTTATTAAAGGATTATCAGATTATTCACATTTGCGGGAAGGGAAATGTGAAAAGCGAATTGAAACAAAGGGGATATGCTCCTTTTGAATACGTGCACGAAGAATTATTCGATCTTTTGGCGGCTGCTGATGTCGTTGTGTCAAGGGCTGGTTCAAATTCTATCTTTGAATTCCTTGGTTTGCAAAAGCCGATGCTGCTTATCCCTCTAAGTGCCAATGCATCCCGTGGAGATCAAATCCTGAATGCGTCAAGTTTTGAAAAACAGGGTTTTTGTAAAGTCATCCAAGAAGAAGAACTGAATGATCGGATTTTTAATGCTACATTAGCGGATTTATTGAAAAAATCGGATGAATACCAAGAGAAAATGCGTCAAAAACGCCCATTCAAAACGGCAGCTGAAATGTATGAATTACTGCTTAAAGTAATGGCTGCAAAAAAATAAGTATCATTCCCCTCCATGCAGCATATCTTTTCGAACAGAGGAGGGGGTAGAATGGCTTATGAATATTCCAAAGGATGGTTCATTCAGCAGCTAAAAGCCGCAGGGATTAGCTACCATCCAATTGAAAAAAGAAAGCTGGAGCTGTATAAAACTTATATTCTAAGGCGTTTATACGAGGATCTGCAAAAAAGATAATCATAAAAATAACCGTAACGTCGTTGACGTTGCGGTTATTTTTATAGGAATTTACTTATGAAAGGAAAGAAACAGGATATAAGGATACCTGCTATAGCCATAGCCGCACCTGCGACAGCCCCGGTAAACTCACTTTCCTGGGCAGCTTGGGCCGTTCCGAGACCATGAGCGATCGTACCATAGGCGATACCACGTGCAAAGGGCATCGTAATGTTTAGTTTATCCATCATTTTTGGAGCGATCATCGTACCCAGCACCCCTGTCAAAATGACGAAGGCAGCGGATATATTGGAATTTCCGCCATAAAGTTCCGTGATTTCAACCGCGATGGGCACTGTAATGGATTTAACTGCCAATCCCTGGAATATGAATGGCGGAAGTGAAAATGCTTTAGCGATGGCGAAGGCAATGATCAATGTGACAAGGAGACCAAAAATCATGCCGCTAATTGCCGGCATTGCATATTTAACGATTATTTTTCTGTTTTTATAAAGTGGGACGGCCAAAGCAACGGTAGCTGGTCCCAGGAAATAGGTGATGATGTCTTTCCCAGGTGAATAATCCTCGAAGTCCAAACCGCTGATCAGCAGTACGAGAATAATTGTAACCGTACTGAAAAATACGGGCGTTGTAAAAGGTGATGGATGTTTAGCATATATTTTCCTTCCAATGAAATAGGCAAGGATGGTTATCAAGATACTATATATTGTGATGGGCGTTGTCATGCTGTTTAACCTCTCCTCTATGGGATAGCTTCTGAACGGTCCAGGCTGAAACGATGAACCCAAATATCAGGCTGACTCCCAATGTAAGTGCCAAAGGCAGACCGAATTCAATGAAAAGCCAGCCCATGGTCATTAAACTGATTGAAATGGGAATGAAGAAAAAGGCTAGGTGCTTTACCAAAAATCCTGAAGTAAGTTCAATCCATTCGACTTTTATGACCTTCGTCTGTAATAAACCGAATAACAGAATCATGCCGATGACGTTACCTGGTATAGGTAAGTGAAGTAAATTGGCTAAATAATAGCCAAGCTTGCAAATGATGAGCAGGAAGATAAGCTGCACGATAAAAGCAAATGTTTTTTTCATGATTAAGTCCTTTCAATGACGCTTTGAATATATTGTTGAATTGGTCAATTGTATTCATTATAAAAAAATATCCCTAAAAAGAATAGGGATTTGCAGCAATCTAATGTTAAACATCCTGTGAAACTGGAAAAAAGAGCTTTCCAGGTATGGAAGCTCCGGCCATTATATGAAAGGATAAACAAAGCCATATTGAAATGTTCTTCGCTCTATGCTTCAAGTAACTGCTGTTCGTCATCATCATGCTGTCTAAGGATATGAAAGGTGTATAAATCTTTAGGGATTTCATACAAATCGTAGATATCTCCTTCATGATTGATCTGCTCATAAAGGGATTTTCTTGTTTCGTTGGCATTGATGGCATAGGGAAGCTTTTCTGCGGCTTTTATGGAGCGGATATTTTTTTTGCGAATTCGCATGAAGACCGTTTCCAAACCTAGCTCGAAAAAAAGCTCTTTGAAGAAAGCGTCTTTTGCGATGGCATTATACCCTTTTCCATGATAAGGCTTGCCAAGCCATGTGCCTAAGAAACCTGCACCATTTTCAATATCGTATAAAGAAATGCAACCGATGGGATTTTCCCATTCATCCAAGATTGTTCGTGAAATGAGTTGCCCAGCATCTTCGGCTTCAATCGTTTGCTTAGTAATGAAAACATATTCTTCATATGAATCTACCTTATGGCGCACGAAAGGGAAGACATCTGGATGCGTCATTTGTTCATAAAGAGAAAAACAATCTGTGAAATCTCTCTTTTTTAACATTTCCGTCCCTCCGTTTGAGGGCAGTTCTTATGCGTAGTCGCTGCCCACCCTCGAAATTTTTTAAGTCGTTCATCAAAAAATTTCGGGGTGGGAATCGAACCCACTAGAACCGGAAACCGGTGGCGCACCATTTGCCTTCCCTATTTTTATTGTCAGAAAGTATGCAAATCTAAAGAACCTTACGAAGGTATAATACTAAAAAAAAAACGGTTTGGGAATAGGTTTTTTGCCTTTTTTTTTCGTCAAATTTCAACTTTTTCGAGAGGGGTGAAATCTTTAGGCAACCGTCTGCATTCTTCCATGAAAAACTGCTTTTTTCGCCCGCTTTTTTCTTTAAAATTTACCTGTAAATTGCATGAATAAAATGACTGCGCCAAGGGCCCATACATAAATGGAGAATATTTTGAGTGAACGCTTTTTTAAGAAATCGATCATCCATACTACGGCTATATAACCAAAGATTGCCGCTGACAGGGTTCCGACGAAAAGCGCAGTGAGTGGAAGCCGTTCAACTTCTCCTGTAAAAATCGGTTTCATCTGAAATACGATGCCACCCGTAATGGCAGGAATGGAAAGCAAAAAGGAAAAATAGGCTGCAGTGGCCCTATCCAGCCTGCAGAAGAGGCCAGCTGCTATCGTTAAGCCGGAGCGCGAAAGAGCGGGCATGATAGCAGCAGCTTGGAAAGTACCGATGATCAGCGCGTCTTTAATCGAAATTTCATTAAGGGATTTGCCGCCTTTTCTTACTCCGTCGGCTACCCATAAAATCAGTCCGGTCGCTAAAAATTCCCAACCTATGGTCACGCCTGTTTTTGAAAGGCCATCAAACCAATCACCAAGTAAAATGCCGGCAATCACTGCAGGAATCGTCCCAGCTATGAGAAGCAGAGTCATTTTGGAGAAAGGATTTTTCAAAATGGCAATTATGTCATTCTTATAGACGACCAATAACGCCAGCAAGGTTCCGATGTGGAGCATGGTATCCAGAAAAATGCCGGCCTCGTCAAGGTGGAAAATATGCCGACCTAAATATAAATGTCCAGTGCTTGAAATAGGTAAAAACTCAGTCAAGCCTTGAATAATCCCAAGGATGAAGGCTTGAAATTCATTCAGCAAAAAAACATCACTCCATTCTAGAAGATATAGGACAATCCATTATTTAAACTGTATGCTCAAGACCGATGAACATGTCCGTATTTTATTGTTCATATCAAGAAAAGGCAGTCCAGATTTATCTTCTTTCGAATATAATGAGTGGAAAAATGAAACTATTTTTCATTTGATTCGTAATTATTTATATGAGAAAGGAGGAGAAGACACTATGCCTACTAAAGATGAAAGAGTGTTTGCTGCCCTTATTTATGTGATCAGCTTTTTTACAGCATTTATCGGTCCTTTGGTGATTTGGTTATTGAAGAAGGACTCGTCCCAATTTGTGGATTATCACGGAAGGGAATACTTGAATTTTTTCATTTCCTACACCGTATATTCAATAGTCGCAGGGATACTCACTATAGTATTGGTTGGATTCTTGCTATTGCCGGTAATCGGGATAGCTTTAGTCGTATTCACCATCATTGCTGCTGTTAGGGCTTATGAAGGAACGGATTATCGATTCCCGTTGATTTTCAGGATCTTATAGAATGATGTAAAAGGATTCCGTTCATTCGGAGTCCTTTGAGACTGCAGACAAACTCGAAGAAAAGTGAGTTTGCCTGCAGTTTTTTATTTGAAAAACGTTCCAGTGGATTTCAGGAATCCGCTCCCTTTCCGCCGACTGCCTGCCAAGCCTCCTCACCTAGCGGCTGCGGTGTCTTGGCTAGCCGGTAATTCGGCAGGAGTGTCGTAAATTTCTTCAATCCAATAAGGAATACAATAAAAAAACGTTAAGAATAAATTAGGTAGACCCCCATTTTTTCTATTATAGGATTCCGTTCGATGCGAAGTCCTTTTTATTTGGACCGTGTTGGGAATTGCCCTTCATTAAAAAGGGAATAGATCACATTAAAGCGAATAAAGTATTATGATAACCACTTCCATGCACGTTTAGGAAGGGGATGCCGGGCGGATTGTGGTACTGCTAACCAATGGCCGCACTAAAGGCGGTAATCTTTCTTGTAAGGAGTGAGGAGCAGGGCTCGATATGAATATACGTGAATATTATCAGAAAACGAGCAATTCTAATTTTCATGCATCTTGGGTATCTCTTCTTTTGGCCGTTGTTTTTTTCATTTGCCATATTTTCGCAATGATTCCGGGCAATATATTATTGATAACGTCTCCTTTTATTTTCTTTAGCATTGCTCAATTTGTCAGTCATCGTATATATGAAAATAGAATGAAGGAATTGCCTGATGAACACATCGGGACGAATGCCGGGTTATTAAAAAATGAACACGTTTTATTGACTTTTATGCCAGCACCGACTTTGCGACTGCTTCTCTTTGCGCCGGATGGGTCACTAATGGGCGAGGTACGTGATTTGAATATGAAGTGGTTCATGTGGATGATTCCCAATTTCTTGTCGATGCTATTGGCCAAGCGATATGAACTGGTGGACCATGAGGGGCGTTTGCTGGCTAAGTACGATATCAAAAGGGGGCTTTTCAATAAAATGACGATCCTGGATGATCAGGGCGGCATTATTGGATCGTATCAAGAAAATCGGTCATTCGTGAAGGTAAATGGAATGATCTATAAGGAAGATGGTACGGAATGGATGCCAATTGAAACGCCGGGAAGTGTGAATTCTTTCGAGATAGCCACAAAAGACGGGGAAAAGATCGCTTCATACCAAGAAGGCTGGATGCCTTTGGAGTGGGGGAAACGATTCAAGTCTAATACACCCATACTTTCTTTTTCATCGAATGTTGCTGAAATTCCTAAAATCATTGTTTTTGGGTTCTGTGCAGCCACGCTGAATCATCGTTCAAATTGACTACGGTTCCCCTTTAGCAAATCTTTTAATTATTTGATATAATAAAAGGAGATACATAGATTAAATACATAATAAAAAGGTGGTAAATTATGAGTTTACTTAATGAGATTCTTGATTACAATGAACAATTTGTAGAAAAAGGTGAATATGTTAAGTATAGAACCGACAAGTTTCCTGAGAAACGTATGGTCATCATAAGCTGTATGGACACTCGTCTCGTTGAGCTTTTGCCAAAATCCATGAATGTCAAAAATGGCGATATCAAAATCCTGAAGACAGCAGGGGCAATCGTCTCCCACCCATTCGGAAGTGTCATGCGGAGTATCCTTGTTGCTATTTATGAGCTAAAGGCAGATGAAGTATTGGTCATACCTCACCATGACTGCGGGATGGCATCAGTCGATGCCGATTCTGTAATGGACAAGATGATCGAACGTGATATACCAAAGAGCACCATCGATACACTGGGAGCTGCAGGAATCGATATCCGCAGTTGGCTTCGCGGATTTGATGATGTTTATGAAAGTTGTAAGAATAGCGTCGAAGTGATTAAAGGACATCCATTGATTCCTAAAAATATTCCTGTGCATGGTCTAATCATTTCGCCTGATACAGGGAAGCTGGAATTGGTAGTCGATGGGTATTCGCAAGAACAAAAATAATATATTCATCAAGGCTGTCGGGAACATTTCCGACAGTTTTTTTCAAATTTTTATCATTGCTATTTATTTTTATCCTTTTTTTTGTTAAAATCGCCAAGTGTAGTTTGTCACTAATACAAACGGGTGGGTGAGGGATAAATTTAATAAGGATACAACATGAAGAAATTAAACTTGGAGACGTTTTTTCATTTTTCCGACTATGGTACGAATGGAAAACGTGAAATCCTTGCTGGAGTGGTCGGCTATTTTACGATAGTCTATATTCTCATCGTGAATTCCCTGATTTTATCGGAAGCGGGCATACCGATTAATGGTGCAGTGATCGCCACGATTCTTTTATCTGCTTTAAGCTGTGTCATGATAGGAGTTTGGGCGAATGTCCCAATCCTTCTCGTTCCAGGAATGGGCGTCAATGCCCTATTTGCTTATACCATGGTTCAAGGAATGGGTCTATCATGGCAATCGGCTCTTGGTGCTGTGTTTATCTCAGGGGTAATTTTTGTAATCATCGCTTTTACAAAATACTCCAAGATCATCAGTGATTCGATTCCAAGTTCGATAAAAGAAGCCATATCTGTTGGTCTTGGCTTATTCTTGATGCTGATCGGACTTGAAAAGGGCGGGATAATCACAAGAGGTTCATCATCAATCGTCGCACTGGGAGATTTAAGCGATCCGGCGGTGTTTGCAACGGTGTTGACCTTTTTACTGGCAATCACGCTGTTCATCAAGAATGTCCCCGGTAATTTCATGATAACCATCCTGGCAGGCAGCCTCATTGCCTATTGGTTCGGGACGGTTCAACTATCGGAAATCCATTTTTCAGGCATTAACACAGCTTCCTACGGCGATCTCTTCTTTTCATTGTCGTTCTTGGAAGCGAACCGGATTGAATTCTGGATAAGTGTATTTGCGATGACGATGGTTCTTGTTTTTGAAAATATTGGTCTTGTTCACGGGCATGTAGACAGCATAAACCGCCAGGATGCCTATAAAAAGTCGCTGCAGGCGACTAGTGTATCCGTTCTGTTTTCAGGCTTATTCGGTTCGAGTCCTACTGTTGCTACAGTTGAAACGGCAGCAGGAATCGCATCAGGGGGCAGGACAGGTTTTACTTCAGTGGTGACGGGCGTGCTATTCATGCTATCACTGTTATTCATACCGGTGATTAAAGTGATCCCTGATAGCGCCATAGCCCCTATATTAATTATCATTGGCATTTTGATGCTCGGAAATATAAAAAAGCTGGATTTCAGCGATTTAACCGAGAGCATACCTGCAATCATGATCATTACGATCATTCCTTTCACTTACAGTATTGCCGATGGAATGGCATTCGGTTTCATCCTGTACCCGTTCTTGAAGCTTGTAACCGGAAAAGCGAGAGATGTGTCAGCCCCGATGTATGTGAGTGCCGGAATGTTTATCGTCTATTTCATAATCGGTATGATCGGTTAATAATTCTAAAGGAGCGGTTGGTATGAGTTAATTCTTATTCCAACCGCTTTTCTTATTGGGTTTTTCGCCAAAAAAATGGAGTTATTATGATTTACGCAATGACACACCCATCATGAAAATGCTATGATATAGAATATTAAAAAAATGATAAATGACAAGCAGCATATTAGAGGATGTGACAGGATGATTATTGAAGGTTTAAAAAGCCATGGTTCAGGAAATGATTTCTTGATCATTGATGAATTGACAACGACCCTGACGTTTACTGAAGAAGAGCGGAAAAATTTCGCGAAGGCCCTATGCAATAGGGAGAGGCTAGGAGCGGATGGTATTTTGTTCGTAATGAAAAGTGAACATGCTGATTGCCGGATGCGTGTCTTTAATGCGGATGGATCGGAAGCCTCGATGTGCGGCAATGGGCTTCGCTGTGTGGCTCGTTACGCGAATGACGTTCTTGGGCTCGATAAAATGATCGTGGAAACCATGAAGGCGAATTTACTAGTCGAAAAAACGGAAGATATTTATGAGGGGATTCCGACTTTCAAGGTGGAAATTTCCCCGGTAAGTTTTAATGTTAGGGATCTACCCCTTGTATTGGCTAAAGAACAGCTGCAAAACGAAACATTGCCGGAACTGCATGATACCCTTTTATTTTCGGCATTAGCGGTTCCTAATCCACATTTGATCTCACTTGTGGATAGTGATGTTTTACAAAGTGATTTGCAGGAAAAACTTTCAACAAAGGTCAATCAACCGAATGAGCTTTTCCCTGATGGTGTCAATGTCAGCTTTGTGAAAGAGTTGGAGCTAGGGAGCATTTATGTGCGGACATTCGAACGTGGAGTAGGCTTCACGAATGCATGTGGAACGGCGATGTCGGCTTCTAGCCTAGTAACATGCTCTGTTGGGTTAAACGCGTTGGAAAGTGAAATATCTGTCTACAATAACGGTGGAAAAGTTAAATGCGTGGTCCACCAAGATGTAGAAAGCCAAACGTATTCAATTGATTTAATCGGGAATGCAACCTATGAATTCAAAGTATCGATTGAAATAGACTTAGATCAGCCTGAAAAATTTGAAATGCTTGAAAAAGAAGATTTTGAATTGGAAACAAGCTTATATGCCAAGCTGCAGGATGAAGTGCAAAGTTATTTGAGAACAAAATTATAATGAAATTTTTAAACTGCAGGCGAACTCGAAAAAAACGAGTTTTCCTGCAGTTTTGTTATTTAAAAAAAGTTGCCGTTAATTTCAGAGATCCGCTCGCTTTTTGCCGATTGTCTGCTAAGCCTCCTCGGCTAGCCAGTTATTCGGCATGTGTGTCGGAAATTTCTTCAATCCATTAAAGATTATAGTAAAAAACATGAAGGTAACCTAGTCTTAAACACTAATCGGGATGAGACTAGCCTAGAGTTTTTCTTTAAGAAAGTCCCAGTTGATTGGAACGTAAGGTACGAGACTCCTGCGGGAAAACGTGGCCAAGGGAGACCCCGCAGGAAAGCGCCGAGGAGGCTCCCAGACCGCCAGCGGAAAGCGATTTTCTAGAGCAACTTTCCATCTTACCAATCAGTTATTGGTCTTTTTTTGTTTTAGGAACGACAATACTTCCAAAAAGGCTGGCCCATTATCTACCAGTCGGTAATCCATAAACGCACACCCGTCCCTTTTTATTCTGTTTGGTATGGTTTCAATCGTATAGTCCTTTAACTGGAGACTTTCGTTCACTTCCTCCCAAAACAAAGGTGTAGCCACACCAGCGAAAGAATTACCCCGTGGGGAATAAGGAAGTATGATGGTTTTTCCTTCACTATGCTGCACAAAGTCCAAGTAAAGTCGATTATGCCGATTTATTTTCATTCTTTCCGTTGTAAAATCATTCGGATTGGAACTTGTTAAATAATCACCTAGAAAATCAGTGAATATGCGTGTCTCCTGATAAGTAAATCTGTTTTCAGGTAGAGGGATGTGAATCTGCAGTCCTTTGTTACCTGAAGTTTTTACAAAAGCTTTAATCCTTAATGATTCCATCACCTTTTTTATTTCCTGTGCAGCCTTTACCGCAAAGGAGAAATATTCGATGGAAGGAGGATCCAAGTCCAGGACGATTTCGTCGGGTCTTGTTTTACCGGCTTTCTGAAATGGGGCATGAAATTCCAATGCAAGTTGATTACCAAACCAAAGGAGAGTTTCAATGTCGTTACACAGCATATACTCGATATCCTCATCAATGAACGTTTTAATAAAGTCCGGCGCATAATCAGGTTTGTTTTTTTGGAAAAATCTTTCTTTATCTAAAGTTCCATGAGGATAGCGGATCGTTGTAAGGAGCTTATCCTTCAAGAAGGGTAAGAAGAAAGCTGAAACCTCCCGTAAATAATGAAGGTATTCTACTTTTACCACCTGTTTACCTTCTGTTTTCCAAAGCGGTTTATCCCTGGAAGTTATTTGTACAGTATCTGGAAATGTATATTGCCCTAGCACGAATTTCTCCCAGGTACATTCGTCGGGAGAAGTTTGTAAAAGCCACTGCGAAAACTGAGGTTCACGCAATTCATTTTCCTCATATACGTGCAAGAATTGAACTTCAATGCAAATGGATGGATGGATATAAAAAAATTGTGCGTCTTCATCTGATGCATTTTGCTTGATCAATTGATGCAATATACTTTTATCTCGAGCACTCAGACCATTTTTGACACTCCCGATTTTCGTTACGGCACCTTCTTTGAAAACTGCGAGGGAAATGTAGCCATTTTCTTTGTGCAATGCTGTGATGAAACAAGAAACGGTCTTCCAATTTTTCACCTTAATCCAAGATGTTGTTCTTTTTCCTTCTTGCCAAGCCCCCCGAGTTTCCTTGGCGACAATCCCTTCGCCGTCTAACAAGGTGACCTTATTCAAGGCAATATCCAAAACGTCAAAACTCTCTATTAATTGTATCAAAGCCTTATCGTTGGGATCAGGAGGCATAGGAAGACCGAGTTTTTCCCCCATATTCAACATCAATTCCCTTCGTTTCACCATAGGTTTATCTGCTACGGCTTTTCCGCTGATGCGAAGCAGGTCAAACGCTATAAACCGACATGGGGAAAAACGGGCATTATCTGAAATTAAGGATTGTTTCCCAAGCCGTCCTCGCCACTGTATTTGAAAAAAGTCCGCTTTCGCCTGATTCGTAAGCCAGACCAATTCTCCATCTAACTGAAGCGGGAGATAATCTTCCAGGTCCAGGTCTTTGATGTAAGCAATGATTTCTGGGAATTGAGGTGATAATTCCTTTTCATTTCGACTCGAAATGCTTATGGTGTCGGAGTCTATCGTTAAAATAGCCCTAAAGCCATCATATTTGACTTCATAACGCCAATCCTTGGAGTTGGGGGCTTCAGGGTAATAGGTAGGCAGCATCGGTTTCATTTTTGTATTTACCTCCGCAAATAATTGATACCATTATTTTGCCAAAAAAACGAAGTGTTAGAGTTGGCAATTGTTTTTTCGGTTTTTTTTGAACATAGGGGAATAATAAACTTGTTCTTCTCATCAAAAAAAGTTATGAGGTGACGAATATGCATACGATGTGGAAGGGGAGCATATCATTCGGTTTGGTGAACATTCCGATCAAACTTCATGCTGCAACGGAGGACAAGGATATATCTTTAAGGACGTTGCATAAGGAATGTCATACACCGATTAAATACGAGAAGGTTTGTCCTGTATGCGAGAAAGAAGTGGGAAAGGATGATATAGTCCGCGCTTTTGAGTATACAAAGGGAAAGTTTGTTGTATTGGAAGACCATGAACTAGAACAACTGAAAAAACAAAACGAAGAAAAAGCCGTGGAAATCGTGGATTTCGTTAAAATTGAAGAAATAGATCCCATTTATTTTAACCGGAGTTATTACATGTCCCCAAATGACGGGGGGATAAAAGCTTATTCCCTTTTAAGGCAGGCCCTAAAAGAATCGAATAAGGTTGGGTTGGCAAAAATCATCATTCGCTCCAAAGAACAATTGGCGGTAATCCGAGTCGTTGATAATACCTTAGTTATGGAAACGATTCATTATCCGGATGAAGTCCGCTCGACAGCGGATGTTCCGAATATCCCTGCCAATGATACCATTGTAAAAAAGGAAATCGATACTGCCGTATTATTGATAGATCAATTAACGACTACTTTCGATCCGACAAAATACACCGATGACTATCGAACCGCGTTACTAGAATTGATTGAATCAAAGAAAACGGGACAGACGACGATTACAGCGAAAACAAAAGAACCAGTTTCCAACAATGTAACCGATTTAATGGAGGCATTACAGGCGTCCATAGACCGTACCAAACATGATGAACCGGAAAAGAAAAAGACGACCCGAAAGAAAGCGGCACCGAAAAAAAAGAAACAAGCGTAAACAGGAAGCTGAGCGGAAGACGCATGATGTCGCTCGGCTTTCTGCTTGTTAATCAGGCTTTTTATAAGGAAATGAAAGGGACTTGATAAGGAGGGCAGGAAGGTATAAATAGGTAGGTCGATCACGATGCAAGAAACTGCATGGAATTACAGGGAATTAGTGGATATTAATGAAAGCAAAAAAAATTCGCTCCCTAAAGAGCGACAATGAGGAATTCAATCGTGAAAATCAACATATAGGCGAACGGTTGTAGTTTTCGACTATATATTGTGTTCATATTCTACCATATTTAATTCTGAAATAGCAACTAAATTACTGAAACTAACCTATGAATTTTTCTGGAAATCAATGATATTTCGCCCATTTACTGATCATATGGCTTTTTCTATTCATATACATATAAAAAGGTACTGAATAAAATGGATTTTTAGTATAATTTATACATATAGGATGATATAAATTTAATATGAATGGAAGATGCAAAATGGAAAATGGAAAAATCAAATCACTACATGCGGGGAAGCCGAAACATGAAATTTTTTCGAATATCGATATCTTTTCAGCCATGGATAAACAAGCACAGGATAATTTGACAGTGACTAAAGCTGGCATAACCGGTGATGGTGTCGGTAATGAAAAGTTCCATGGAGGCCCTGATCGGGCTTTGTGCTTTTACCCATTTGAGCATTATTCATTATGGAATGAAAAATTCTCTAAAAAGCTGGATATCCCTGCATTCGGTGAAAATTTAACGATAGCGGGGATGAGGGAAGAAACAACGTATATCGGTGATATTTATCAAATAGGCGATGTGGTTGTTCAAATTAACCAAGGGAGGATACCTTGTTCGACCATTTCCCTCTTCAATCAAGAACCTAAGTTTTTGGAACTTGTGCTGAAAACGAGTTTCACTGGTTATTTTGCAAGAGTACTTCAAGAAGGAACGATAAATAAACAAAACGAGATTGTGCTGATAGATCGTCTACAAGAAAAAATTTCTGTCCATTACGCCGCAGAGGTCATCCTTCATAAACGAGATGGGCTAGAAGGTGCTAAGGCCTTACTTGCACTAGACCCGTTGGCGGAAGACTGGAAACAAAGGATCTTAAAGAGGGTTCAAGCAGCAAAAGATTGAATGATTTTTGCAAAAGTTAAAAAAATGTCGATCAGGTATTGAAATTGACAGATTATTAATGTAAATTAAATATAATCAAATTTTGAAATCTTATGAAAATTATATAAATGGATCTTATCGAGAGAGGTGGAGGGACTGGCCCGAAGAAACCTCAGCAACCAGCTTAGGCAAAGGTGCTAAATCCAGCAAGCAGAGCTTGATAGATGAGGAGAATGTTTCAAAAACCTTCTTCTTTGAGAAGGTTTTTTTTCCTTTTCTCTCATACTCATAGAATACGACAAAAACAGGATTGTTTTTGAGAGAGGGTGTAATGATGAATTTTCGTAAAGAATTAAAAGAAAGAATGCTGGTCGGGGAAGGTGCAATGGGGACCTTGCTTTACTCTAATGGCATCGATCAATGTTATGAGGAGTTAAACTGCACGAACCCAGATCAAATAGAGTCCATCCATCGAGCCTATCTGGAAGCTGGTGCAGATATCCTTCAATCGAATACATACGGAGCCAATTTCAATAAATTGAAGCGGTATGGACTTGAAGATGAAGTGAGCAGAATCAATCGCCAGGGAGTCATTCTTGCTAAAAAAGCCGCAAAAGGAAAGGCATACGTCTTCGGTACCATAGGGGCACAGAGAAGTATCAGGAAATCGGATTTAAGCATAGAAGAGATAAAACGGGGTTTTCGTGAACAGCTATACAGTCTGTTGATGGAAAATCCTGATGGGATTCTCCTGGAAACATTTTATGACCTGGAAGAACTGGAAACCGTCCTGCAAATCGTTAAAAATGAAACTGGACTGCCGATCATCGCAAATGTCTCGATGCATGAACTGGGGAATCTTCAAAATGGAATCCATTTAAATGAAGCCTTTCAAAAACTTGAGCAATTGGGTGCCGATGTGGTTGGTGTGAATTGCCGCCTCGGACCACATCATATGATTCGGGCCTTGGAAGAAGTGAGTTTGCCAAAGCAAGCAGCGATTGCCATATACCCTAATGCCAGCCTGCCGGATTATGTCGATGGAAGGCTCGTCTATAAAGCTGTGCCGGAATATTTCGGTTCCAGTGCCCTGGAACTTCGCAAGCAAGGTGCCGCAATCATAGGAGGGTGCTGTGGAACGACTCCACTGCACATTCAAGCTGTAAAGAATGCGGTTGGAAGTTTGGTTCCAGTAAAATATAAATTTACGAAATCCCGCGAAATAGAAAAAATTGAAGTGAGCGTTAGAGAATTGGAACTTCCCCTGTACGAAAAGGCCAAAACGGAAAGGACGATTCTTGTTGAGCTCGATCCACCGAAAAAGTTGGGAATAGAGAGCTTCATGATTGGTGCTGAGGTTTTGAAAAAAGCAGGGGTCGATTCCATCACATTAGCGGATAATTCACTTGCCTCACCGAGGATATCGAATGATGCACTGGCTAATTTACTGAAGAACCAATTGAATATAAAGCCGATGGTGCATATAACATGCCGTGATCGAAATTTGATCGGACTGCAGTCCCATTTAATGGGTCTGCAGACGGTGGGGTTGAACGAATTATTGATCATCACCGGAGACCCTTCAAAAATAGGGGACTTCCCGGGTGCCACTTCGGTTTATGATTTATCTTCCTTTGACCTGATAAGTATGGTCAAACAATTTAATGAAGGTCTTTCCTATTCCGGTCAAAGCTTGGGCCAGCGGGCAAATTTTAAAATTGCGGCAGCTTTTAATCCCAATGTGAAATATCTGGATAAAGCCGTACTGAGGATGGAAAAGAAGATTGCCTGCGGTGCACAATCCTTTTTGACGCAGCCGATTTATTCCGTGGAGCAGATCGAAGAAGTACATGAAGCTACAAAACATTTGGAAACCCCGATTTTCATCGGTATCATGCCGTTGACAAGCACTCGGAACGCCGAATTCATCCACAATGAGATCCCAGGCATCAAATTGCCTGATAATGTTAGAAGGGCTATGGCTTTAGCGGGGGATGACCCTGTAAAGTCAAGGATTGAAGGGGTGAATATCGCGCGGGAACTGGTGGACGCGGCAAGGGAGAAGTTCAAGGGGATTTATTTAATCACTCCGTTCCTTCGCTATGAAATGACGGCTGAACTTACGAAATATATTAGAAAAGTCGATAGTAAACAGACATCAGAGGTGGAAAGCACATGAATAAAAAAGCGATTCAAGATCAGTTGAATTCTAAGATTCTCCTTCTTGACGGAGCGATGGGAACGATGCTTCAAGCGGAGAATTTGACAGCAGACGATTTTGGCGGGGAACAATTCGAGGGCTGCAATGAATATCTATCACTGACGCAACCGGAAATCATCCAATCCATTCATGAAAAATATTTAGCGGCGGGCGCAGATATCATAGAAACCAATACCTTTGGAGCGACCAGCATCGTCCTTGAGGAATATCAAATAAGTACGATTGCCTACAAGTTAAATAAAATTTCGGCAGAGCTTGCCGTTAAAGCTTGTGAACAGTATTCCAATGATGAATGGCCAAGATATGTAGCTGGCTCGATGGGCCCCACTACAAAAACGCTTTCCGTAACGGGCGGAACGACTTTTGATGTTTTAACAAATTCTTATGAAGAACAGGCACTGGGTCTCTTGGATGGCGGGGTAGACTTGCTGTTGGTGGAAACCTGTCAGGATATGCTTAATGTCAAGGCAGCCTTTTCTGGAATCAAAGCAGCATTCGCTAAAACGGGAAAAGATGTGCCAGTCATCATATCAGGAACAATCGAACCGATGGGCACGACACTTGCCGGCCAGTCCATAGAAGCTTTTTATTTATCGGTTGAACATATGAAGCCAGTAGCTGTCGGCCTTAATTGTGCAACAGGGCCGGAATTCATGATAGATCATATCAGGACACTTGCAGATATATCAAATAGCGCCATCAGCTGTTATCCGAATGCCGGGCTCCCTGATGAAGAAGGCCACTATCATGAATCACCTACTTCCCTGGCAGAGAAAATGAAGCAATTTGCCGAAAAGGGATGGGTCAATATCATTGGCGGATGTTGTGGTACGACACCAGAACATATTAAAGAACTTTCCAGGGTACTCGAAGGCATGAAGCCCCGTACAATTACGGAAACTGCCCATGGTCATGCCGTATCAGGGATAGAGCCGCTAATTTATGATGATTCAATGCGTCCTTTATTCGTAGGGGAGAGAACGAATGTTATCGGTTCCCGAAAATTCAAGGAGCTGATACGTGGAAAGCATTACGAGCCAGCTGCCGAAATTGCGCGTAACCAGGTAAAAAAAGGTGCTCATGTCATTGATATCTGTCTTGCTGATCCTGATGGGGATGAGCTTGGCGACATGAAGGAATTTGTAGAAGAAGTCGTCAAAAAAGTGAAAGTCCCATTGGTCATCGACACTACGGATGAAGTCGTACTTGAACAAGCATTAAAACATTCACAAGGAAAATCGATCATAAATTCCATAAACCTTGAAGATGGTGAAGAGCGCTTTGAAAAAATAGTACCCTTAATCCATCAATATGGTGCTGCAGTTGTCGTAGGAACCATTGATGAAATTGGGATGGCCGTTGATGCGGAACGGAAATTGGAAGTGGCTTCACGGTCTGTGGATTTGCTCGTTAATAAGTACGGTCTAAACAAAAATGACATCATTTTTGATCCGCTGGTTTTTCCTGTAGGCACAGGGGATGAACAATATATTGGATCTGCATTGGAGACGGTGAATGGAATAAAGGCTATTAAAGAAAAGTTTCCGGAATGCCTAACGATACTTGGGATTTCCAACGTTTCTTTCGGTCTGCCGGCGAGGGGAAGGGAAATATTAAATGCCGTTTTCCTTTACCATTGTACAAAAGCGGGTCTCGATTATGCTATCGTGAATACAGAAAAACTTGAACGTTTCGCCTTGATACCGGAAGAGGAAGTGAAACTGGCTGAGGCACTCCTGTTTGAGACTTCAACTGAAACTTTAGCGATTTTCACCGAATTTTATCGTGGAAAAAAAGCGGAAAAGAAGGATAATGGTGTGATCCTGCCATTGGACGAACGTCTTGGTAACTATATTATCGAAGGAACGAAAGAAGGATTGATTAAAGATTTAAATGAAGCTATAGAGCGCGGTGATACCCCATTGGAAATCATCAATGGCCCATTGATGGATGGGATGAGTGAAGTGGGGCGGCTGTTCAATGACAACCAACTTATTGTCGCAGAGGTGCTTCAGAGTGCTGAAGCGATGAAGGCGGCTGTAGCTCACCTTGAACCACTTATGGAAAACTCTGAAGATAGTGCTAAGAAAGGGAAAATCCTGTTGGCGACCGTCAAGGGAGATGTGCATGATATCGGGAAAAACCTAGTGGATATCATCCTTTCCAATAACGGCTATGAAGTCATTGATTTGGGAATAAAGGTCGCACCGCAACAAATCATTGAAGAGGTTCGTAAACATGAGCCAACCATCATTGGCCTATCTGGGTTACTTGTCAAATCTGCACAGCAAATGGTTTTAACCGCACAGGATTTAAGGCAGGCGGGAATAGATACCCCAATTTTAGTTGGAGGGGCAGCATTATCCCGTAAATTCACCGATTTTAAAATTTCACCTGAATATGAAGGGCCGGTTTTATATTCCAAAGATGCGATGGATGGTTTGGCGGTAACGAATATTTTACATGACGCCGACAAAAAAGTGGTGTACTTGGAAGAGTTGGTCGAGAAACGAGAAAGATCGAAAGCGAATGCCGCCATTGCTGCCACTTTGGAGAAACCTGTTCGTAAGCAGTCCACAGCGGCTCCTTTAAGCGATGTTCCTGTTCAAACACCGCGTGACATCAAACGTCACGTCCTGAAAAACTATCCATTGGATGTCGTCCAACCATATATAAATAGGCAAATGCTGATTGGTCATCATTTGGGGTTAAAAGGCAAAGTTTCCGAATTGCTTAAACAAGGGAATGAAAAAGCAGTGCAGCTCAATGATCTCGTTGACGAATTGATCGAATTCCTAAAGGCGGAACCGGAATATGGTTTGAACGGAGTTTATCAATTTTTCCCTGCTCAAAGCGAAGGAGATAAGCTATTTATATACAACCCGGACAATCATCAGGAGGTTTTGGAAACTTTCGAATTCCCCCGGCAAGATACGAATCCGCATCTTTGTTTAGCGGACTTCGCAAAACCGATCTCCTCCGGGCAAATGGATTATGTTGGTTTCTTCCTGGTCACTGCCGGAAAAGGAATCAGAAAATGGGCAGAAAAACTGAAGCTTGAAGGTGATTTCTTGAAAAATCACGCCCTTCAATCACTTGCTCTCGAAACAGCTGAAGGGTTCGCGGAAAGAATTCATCAATTAATGCGGGATGATTTAGGTATAAGCGATCCGATTGATATGTCCATGAAAGAGCGATTTGCAGCTAAGTACACCGGGCAAAGGTTTTCATTTGGTTATCCTGCTTGTCCTAATCTGGAAGACCAGGAGAAGCTATTCCGCCTGTTGCAACCTCAAGATATTGGCGTGGAATTGACTGAAGGATGCATGATGGAACCAGAGGCTTCCGTTTCCGCCATTGTTTTTGCACATCCTGAAGCTCGTTACTTTAATGTCGATCGATAACTTCATTTAATAAAGGCAGCGGTATTTTTTACCGCTGCCTTATTGCGCATGAAACCCCTTAACTGGTACACCTTAATGGTCAAAAGGAAGGGGATGCATCACCTATGAAGAAGATGCTAAAATTAATTCTTGTCATGGCGAGTTCTTTCATTATTATTTTGTTTGATGTGGATGTGCATAGCATTCAAGTGCATGCAGTGGTTCCTGAAGAGATGACACCGCTGCTAAAAAGTAAGGAGAATCAGAAAATCGCTTATTTGACCTTCGATGACGGACCATCCTTGAATACCATGGAGATATTGAATATTTTGGACCGCTATCATGTTAAGGCCACATTCTTCGTTAAAGGTAACGAAGAACCATACGCAAAGAGATGTTATCAGGAAATGATATCCCGCGGTCATTCGATCGCCCTTCATTCTTATACACATGATTATTCCATCGTTTATCGGTCGACTGAGAGTTTCTTTCAAGATTTGAATAGGCTTGAAACCATGCTGCAAGAGGAGTATGGGATAAAAAGCCGTATTGTGCGCCTTCCTGGCGGCTCGAATAATCGGCTGCGGCATCAGGCATCAACGAAACCGATCATCAATGGAATCCTTCAACAACTAAAGGAAAAAGGGTATATTTATTTTGATTGGTCCATTGACTCGACAGATGGCTTCAGTCCGTCAATAAGTGAACAACAAATCATTTCTGCTGTACAAAAAGGGACGAAAAATCAAAAGCATGTTAATATCTTATTGCATGATATCAATAGTATGAAAAATACAGTGAAAGCGTTGCCAGATATAATTGAATTCCTTAAAAAAGAAGGATATGCCTTTGATACTATTGATGAGACTACGCCGAAAATGCAATTTAATTGATGAACACATTGTTTAACTATAGTAAATTAAGGTATAGGATATTGAGATTACAATGTGAAAGGATTTATCGTCTCTATGATGCCACCATTGTTTTTATCACTTGGAACACCGCTATTAGCTTTGGAAAAGAATAGCTATACTCTTTTTTTGAAGGAGTATATGCAAACTATGAAGAAACCTGCTGCCATCGTTATTTTGTCAGCACATTGGGAAAATGAAGATCAAATGATTTCTGCAGTGGGGAAGCATGAAGTCATTTACGATTTTGCGGGATTTCCTGAAGAAATATTTCAGATAACATATCCTGCGAGGGGATGCCTGGAGCTGTCAGATCGAATTTTAACCTTATTGTCCAGGATAGATGTATTTGGGGAACTTGATGAAAGGCGCCCCCTGGATCATGGAGCATGGGGGCTTTTGCATATCATGTACCCGGAAGCTGATATCCCGACCGTATCTATGTCCATTAGTCCTTCGCTGCCATTGGACAAGCAGTATGAAATTGGGAAAGCATTGAGGGAATTAAAGGAAAATAATGTCCTGATCATAGGAAGCGGTGGAATTGTCCATAATTTCACACATATTCAGAAAGATATGCATGTTGCAGAGGGATGGGCAATCGAGTTTGAGAACTGGGTCGAAGAAAAAATAATGAATTGGGATTTGCAATCTTTGTTCAATTATGAAAATATCGCCCCTTACAGTACAGAGGCTGTCCCTTCCAAAGAGCATTTCATTCCATTGGTCATCGCAATGGGCTCAGGGGATGACAATAAAAAAGCGGCTCTTCTGCACAGAAGCTTTCAATATGGCAATCTAAGTTTAACAGCTTGGAAGTTTGAATAAGGTGAAAGGGTTTTCAAACTAGTTAAATTTACCTGAAAAATAATCATTATACAAAAATACAAAAATCTTTTTTTAGCGAAAAAAAGACTTAAATGAGCAAAAAAGACAGTTAAAAGCGATTTTTGACGAATTAAGCAGAAATATAGTTGAAAAAAGGTTGTATAAAGTGGTTTAACCTTTGGATATTTCGACAAAAACATGTTAATATAACATCTGAAAACGTTTTATCCTTTAAAATTTTATTATTCAATAACCAAAGTTATTTATTATATATCTTATATATATCATATATTTGGGGAAAATTTAGAAGAAAGAAATTTGGGGATGGATAAAACGGAATGAAAAAAATTATGAGAAAAATTTGGGGGTTTACAAAATGACCATCAATGATTCTAAGGTATTAGACCACTGGAAAGCTTTTTCGGGTCCAAACCTTGGGTATGTCATGGAGCAATACGATTTATTTCTAGCCAACCCGGAAGAAGTGGATCCGGAACTGAAAAACTTTTTTGAAGTAGCAGGTCCTCCTTCATTCGATGTATCGGCAGAAACAACGACTGTAAGTGCATCAACTGTACAAACTGGAGAAGTTCTTCCAATGAAGAAAATTATGTCTGCAGTTAAGTTAGCTGAAAATATCCGTGCATACGGGCATCTTGCTGCAAATATTTATCCTTTAAAAGAAGAAGCTCTGGACACTGAACAAATTCACTTTGAAAAATATGGCTTGACTGCAGATGATTTAAGGAAAATACCGGCTGACTTTATTTGTCCCGAATCACCTGAAGACGTGAAAGACGGATACGAAGCCGTACAATACCTAAAACAACTCTATACAAAAACGATAGCCTTTGAATTTCATCATGTTAATGACTTGGATGAAAAGCAATGGCTTACTGATATGGTCGAATCTGGAAACATGTTCCCGGAAGTGGGAAAAGAGAAAAGAGAACTATTACTTAAACGATTGAATGAAGTAGAAGGTTTCGAGAAATTCCTTCACCGCACATATGTAGGGCAAAAACGTTTCTCAATTGAAGGACTGGATGCTATGGTTCCGATTTTAGATGAAATGATTTCACAAACTGTCCAAAACGGAACGGGTAATGTGAATATTGCCATGGCTCACCGTGGACGTTTGAATGTGCTTGCACATGTATTAGGAAAGCCTTATGAGGTCATTTTCTCTGAATTCCAACATTCACCGAATAAAGATTTGGTTCCTTCCGAAGGTTCGACAGGCATTAACAATGGATGGACAGGTGATGTTAAATATCATTTAGGTCTGGACAAACAGATTACTAAAGCTAATATACAAAAAGCAAGGATTACACTTGCCAATAACCCAAGTCACTTGGAAGTAGTCGGTCCAATCGTGGAAGGGTATTCTCGTGCGGCTCAAGAAGACCGTACAGAAAAAGGATTCCCGGTGCAAGACATTTCCAAATCTCTTGCAATCCTCATTCATGGTGATGCTGCATTCCCAGGTGAAGGAATTGTACCTGAAACGTTTAACTTAAGCCGTTTACGCGGTTATCAAGTTGGCGGAGCAATCCATATCATCGCCAATAACATGATCGGTTTTACAACGGAAAGTGAAGATTCACGTTCAACCTTATATGCTAGTGATTTGGCAAAAGGCTTTGAAGTGCCGATCGTGCATGTAAATGCAGATGATCCAGAAGCATGTATGGCTGCTGTGAACCTTGCTACCCTATATCGTGAAAAATACAACAAGGATTTCTTGATTGACCTGATCGGTTACAGACGTTTCGGCCATAACGAAATGGATGAGCCATTGGTGACTCAACCTGAAATGTATGCATTAATCCATAAGCACCCAACCGTAAAAGAGCTTTATGGGAAAAAACTTATTGAATCCGGCGAGTTCACTGAAGCTGAAGTTAAAGCGATTGCTGAGCAAGTGGATACAAGGCTTGCAGATGCATATGCGAAAATTTCCGGAAATAAACCGGAAGCTTCCAAAGAGTGTAATCCTCCTGGGATTATTGAAAAAGGACTTCCAGCCATTGAAACGGCAGTTCCGAAACAAGAACTTGTTACAATTAACGAAGAGCTTGTTAAGTGGCCGGAAGGATTCACCCCTAATAAAAAATTAGGAAAGATTTTATCACGTCGCTTGGATTCCTTTGGTCCTGAAGGAAAAATCGATTGGGCACATGCCGAGACATTGGCTTTTGCCTCGATTTTAAGTGACGGCACGCCAATCCGTTTGACAGGACAAGATTCAGAGCGTGGAACATTCGCACAACGTAATATCATGTTACACGATAGTGTTAATGGAAAAACATATTCACCACTTCACACACTTGAAACTGCCAAAGCTTCATTCGCTGTTCATAACAGCCCACTTACGGAAACGGCAGTTCTGGCATATGAATATGGTTATAATGTTTTTGCACCTGAGACACTTGTATTATGGGAAGGCCAATTCGGTGACTTCGCCAATACAGCGCAAGTGATCTTTGACCAATTCATCGCGGCTGGCCGCGCAAAATGGGGTCAAAAATCAGGTCTTGTCATGCTGCTTCCACACGGTTATGAAGGACAAGGGCCAGAGCACTCAAGTGCACGACTGGAACGCTTTCTTCAATTAGCAGCTGAAAACAACTGGACAGTTGCTAACTTAAGTTCGGCAGCTCAATACTTCCATATCCTTAGAAGACAAGCTAAGATTTTGGATCAAGAACAAGTACGTCCGCTTGTCATCATGACACCGAAGAGTATGCTTCGTAATCAAGTGATGGCTTCTACAACAGAAGAATTCAGTGAAGGCGCATTTGAATCATTCGTAGAAACTAAAGCTTTGGGCAAAAAACCTAAATCGGTTGAACGCATTGTTTTTGCAACAGGTAAATTGGCGGTTGAACTTCGTGAAAAAGCGGCAACTGAAAAAAATACGGATTGGTTGCAAATCATCAGTATCGAAGAAATTTATCCATTCCCATTCACTGGAGTTCAGGAAGCCCTGAAAAAATATACAAATCTTAAAGAAATCTTCTGGGCTCAAGAAGAACCTAAAAACATGGGTGCTTGGACATTTGTTGAACCTCGCCTAAATGCAGCGGCTCCTGGCAATCTTTCAGTAACATATATAGGAAGGAAGCGCAGATCAAGCCCGGCTGAGGGAGATCCACTTGTCCATAAAAATGAACAACAACGGATTATGACTCAAGCAATTACACGCAATAATGAGGGGGAGAAGTAAAATGGCTGAAGTAAAAGTACCTGAATTAGCAGAATCAATTTCTGAAGGATCTATTGCGCAATGGTTAAAACAACCCGGTGATCACGTTGAAAAAGGAGAATATGTCCTTGAACTTGAAACGGATAAAGTGAACGTTGAAATCATTTCAGATTATACTGGTACACTTTCGGAACATTTAGCAGAAGAAGGCGATACTG
The DNA here is from genome assembly GCF_018613455.1 of Bacillus sp. ISL-78. NCBI lineage: Bacteria > Bacillati > Bacillota > Bacilli > Caryophanales > Bacillaceae > Bacillus > Bacillus sp. ISL-78. The sequence goes on along the minus strand of NZ_JAGGQC010000055.1, from coordinate 35,046 downwards.
TCCAAGTCGGACAGGCTATCGCCATCGTTGATGAAAATGGATCAGCTGCAGCAGCTCCAAAAGCGGAAGCTCCTAAGGTTGAAGAAGCTAAAGCAGAACCAGTTAAGGCTGAACAAGCGGCTCCTGCTAAAGAGGCTCCAAAAGCGGAAGCGAAAGAAGCATCATCCACTCAACAAGTTATTGCATCACCAGCTGCAAGGAAATTGGCTCGTGAAAAAGGAATTGACTTGACTCAAGTGCCTGTAGCAGATCCACTGGGTCGAGTACGTGTACAAGACGTAGAAGCAGCAAGTAATGCACCTGCAGCTCCTGCAGCACCGGCGGCAGCTCCAAAACAAGCTCCTGCAACTAAACAAGCAGCCGCTCCTGTTGAAGTAAATGATGACCGCATTGAAGTGGTTAAGATGACACGCCGTCGTCAAACCATTGCCAAACGTCTAGTTCAAGTACAATCAGAAGCAGCCATGCTTACAACTTTTAACGAAGTCGATCTTTCTGCAGTCATGGAATTGCGTAACCGCCATAAGGATTCTTTCGTGAAAACAAATGATGTTAAACTTGGTTTCATGTCATTCTTCACTAAAGCGGTCATTGGCGCATTGAAAAAATATCCGTTATTGAATGCTGAAATCCAAGGCGACCATATCCTGAAAAAGAACTTTTATGATATCGGTGTAGCAGTATCCACTGATGAAGGTCTTGTCGTTCCGGTTGTAAGGGATGCCGACCGCAAAAGCTTTGCTGAAATCGAGAAGAACATTTCTGATTTAGCTGTTAAAGCGCGTAACAACAAACTGGGACTTTCAGATTTATCAGGTGGTACTTTTACCATCACTAACGGAGGGACTTTCGGTTCCCTATTATCAACACCAATATTGAATGCCCCTCAAGTTGGGATCTTGGGCATGCATACAATCAAGACTCGTCCAATCGCTGTTGGAGACCAAATCGAAAACAGACCAATGATGTACCTTGCATTATCTTATGACCACCGTATCGTAGACGGAAAAGAAGCTGTTGGTTTCTTGGTGGCCATCAAAGATATGCTTGAAGATCCAGAACAACTTTTACTTCAAGGCTAATAAAATAATACTACCCCCCTGTCATCTTGACATGGGGGGGTTTTTTGTTGAACAGAAAGGATATTTTCATAGAAAAAAAGATAATGAAATTCAACAAAGTTCATTTCTAATAAAAAATGAATGTTTTTGAATGTATTTTTGGATGAATTTGATTATTTTTAAACGTTTATGATTGATTATTCCTTCATTTTCATATATGATGATGATATTAAAGTGAGGTGGGTGAATTGTTGACAACTGAAAGGCACCAGTTCATCTTATCGATCCTTAAAGAACAAGGAACGGTAAAGCTGCAGGAGCTTGTAGATCAGTTACAAGCCTCGGAGTCGACCATTCGGAGAGATTTAGTGCAACTCGAAGAAATGAAGCTCTTGAAACGCGTACATGGCGGGGCCTCTTTACTGCAAAGAAAAGGCCTTGAACCAACAACTATGGAAAAGAAATACAAAGCAAGAGCTGAAAAACAACTTATAGCAAAGCTGGCGGCTTCATTCATAGAGAAAAACGATTGTATATATCTTGATGCAGGCACGACAACTGCCGAAATGATTCCTTATTTAAAAGATAAAAATATAACGGTGCTGACAAATGGTCTTATGCATATTCCAAAACTCATCGAATTGGAAATCAAAACAGTGTTAGTTGGCGGAACGATAAAGTTTTCGACAAATGCGGTTATAGGAAGTAATGCTGTACAGTTTTTGAATGAATACCGTTTTGATAAATGTTTCTTGGGAATGAACGGCATCCATCAAGAATTGGGTTTCACAACCCCCGACCCGGAGGAAGCCCTGCTGAAGAAGATGGCATTACGTCTCTCTAACGAGACCTACGTGCTTGCTGACAGTTCAAAACTTAATGAAGCTACTTTCGCCAAGGTGGCAGATGTAAGCGATGCCATTATCCTTACTGACAGCAATGATGAAGAGGCTGTTGCTCACCTTCAAAAAAATCCAAAGGTAAAGGTCGTGACCATTTAATGATTTATACAGTGACACTTAATCCATCCATCGATTACCTGGTCGAAGTGGAGAGCTTTCAAATGGGCAAGGTAAATCGAACCAGTTATGATGCAAAATTCCCTGGGGGGAAAGGGATCAATGTTTCCCGTGTGCTAAAAAGGCTGGGAAATAGTACAACAGCGTTAGGATTCATCGGTGGACAAACAGGTGAATTTGTTAAAAGGTTTTTAAGACAGGAAGAGATTTTCACGGACTTTACAGAAATAGCTGGAGATACAAGAATTAACATTAAATTGAAAACAGGGCTTGAGACCGAAATAAATAGCCAAGGGCCAGTCATTTCAAAAGGGAATTATCAACAATTATTTAGTCAGATTGAACAGTTGAACAATAATGATATCCTCATTTTGTCAGGAAGCATCCCTCCAAGCGTTCCTTCGGATGTATACGAAGCCATGGCAAGGTCTTGTACCCATAATGGCATTAAAGTGGTGGTGGATACTAGCGGCAAGGAATTACTGAATGTCCTTCCACACCGGCCATTTTTAATAAAGCCCAATCATCATGAACTGGGTGAGCTTTTTTCCACCGAAATAAGTACCATTGATGATGCTAGGGAATATGGCGCTAAATTGGTTGAAGCAGGAGCACAAAACGTTATTGTCTCAATGGCGGGACAGGGTGCCGTGCTTTGCTCGGGTGGAGAATCATATTCCGCAAATGTTCCAAAAGGGAACGTCATCAACTCAGTGGGTGCCGGTGATTCCATGGTCGCAGGTTTCATCGGGACATATGAAAGAACAGGGGATATTCTATCCGCTTTCCGCTTCAGTCTTGCGGCAGGAAGTGCTACAGCCTTTTCATCCGATCTCGGTACATTGGATAAAATTGAAGAGTTATTACCGCAAATTGCTATCAATCAACTAACAGGAGGCTGACTCTATGAAAATTACAGACTTGTTAAAATTGGATACAATCATAATCAATCTTCAAAGTGTTACAAAGCAAGCAGTCATTGATGAACTATCAGGAAAGTTAGCCGAGGCGAACAGGTTAAATGATGTCGATGGTTTCAAAGCTGCCATCTTAAAACGTGAAGAGCAAAGCACAACCGGGATTGGTGAAGGGATAGCCATACCGCATGCAAAAACAAATGCTGTAAAGATACCTGCCATCTGTTTCGGCAAATCGGTCAGTGGTGTGGATTATGAATCGCTTGATGGACAGCCGGCCCATTTGTTCTTTATGATTGCAGCCAGTGAAGGAGCGAATGCAGATCACTTGGAAACCCTTTCCAGGCTTTCCTCGTTACTGATGGATGATAAATTCAGGACCCGATTGATTTCTGCTTCTTCTGGTGAGGAAGTGTTGGAGATAATCAATCAGAAAGAAATGGAAGCTTATGAAGAAGAAAGTGAAGAGCAGCAATCGAGTAATGGCGCCAGCAGTAACGATAAAGGGGGTAAAATCCTTGCCGTTACAGCTTGTCCAACAGGAATTGCCCATACTTATATGGCAGCCGATGCGTTAAAGGCCAAAGCGAAGGAAATGGGAATCGATTTCAAAGTGGAAACAAATGGTTCCACAGGTATAAAAAATGGACTAACCGCAACAGAAATTGAAGAGGCGGATGCCATTATAGTTGCGGCTGATAAGCAGGTTGAAATGGATCGTTTTAATGGAAAACATGTCATTATTGTCCCTGTTGCCCATGGGATCCGGAAGACCGAGGAACTGTTAACCAGAGCCGTGAATCAGGATGCACCTGTTTACAAAGGAACTGGAAATGATAAAAATGATGAAGGTGATTCAGCTAAAAGAGGATTGGGGATTTACAAGCACTTAATGAATGGCGTAAGTAATATGCTTCCATTTGTCGTCGGGGGCGGAATCTTGATTGCGCTTTCTTTCTTTTTTGGAATTGAGGCAGCCGATCCGGCAAATCCGGATTATAATCCCATTGCCAAAGCATTAAGTGATATTGGTGGGGGAAATGGAGCCTTCTTCTTACTTGTCCCAGTACTCGCAGGATTCATTGCTTCAAGTATAGCCGACCGTCCAGGTTTTGCCCCTGGTATGGTAGGGGGATTATTGGCAGCACAGGCTAATGCCGGTTTTCTTGGTGGACTGATCGCAGGTTTCCTTGCAGGTTATGTCGTCTTACTATTAAGAAAATTGTTTTCCAAGTTACCGCAAACACTTGATGGCATTAAACCGGTTTTACTTTATCCTGTATTCGGGATGTTAATTACAGGGTTTATCATGATATTTCTCATAAATGAACCAGTAACTGCAATTAACACAGGCCTGACCAATTGGCTGCAGGGCTTATCCGGCACGAACGCCATATTCCTGGGCTTGATACTTGGGGGTATGATGGCTGTGGATATGGGTGGCCCCTTAAATAAAGCGGCATTCACTTTTGGGATTGCAGCCATTGAAGCATCAAGTTTTGGACCGCATGCTGCAGTTATGGCTGGCGGAATGGTTCCTCCTCTTGGAATCGCACTTGCAACTACATTCTTTAAAAGTAAATTCAGTGAAATGGAAAGGAAATCCGGTTTCACTAATTACTTCATGGGTGCTTCATTCATTACAGAGGGAGCCATTCCTTTTGCGGCTGCGGATCCATTGCGGGTTATTGTCAGCAGTGTTGTTGGATCAGCGACGGCAGGAGCGCTGTCAATGGCTTTTAGTGTAACATTGCCAGCGCCGCATGGGGGTATATTCGTCATCCCCCTAGTCAACCATCCTTTCCGCTATTTGCTGGCGATTTTAATAGGAGCCCTCATTACCGCTTTAATATTGGGATTCTGGAAAAAGAAACAAAAATAAATATTCTACAAAAGCGGGTCCGGGATAAATGGACCCGCTTTTTATTATTTCCATTCCAATATTTCGATCCGGTTGCCGAAGGGATCGGATAAATATATACGGTTCGCACCGGGCAACCTTCCATCTTCTGTAAAAGAAATATGCTTAGTCATTAAATGTTGTTTAAATTCGTTGAGATTTTCAACTTCAATTGCTGGGTGCGCTTTTCTTGCGGGAATGAAATGATCTTCCGTTCCGACATGAATCTTGATTGATCCCGATTCGAACCATAACCCGCCATTGGAACTTAATGACGGAGGCTTTTTCACTTCCCGGAACATTAGTATCTCAGTGAAAAACTTCCTTGATTGGTCCTCGGTATTTTTAGGAGATGCTAATTGGTAATGGTCGATTGACTTAAAAATGAAGTTCATCTTGCACCCCCTTCCAATTCCTTATATATCCAATTTTAAAATAAAAAGATTAATAAGGATAGATTATTTTTTTAATTGCCATCGATAAGATTTCCTTATATTTTAGTCGTGATTGGTTTAAGAAAGCATGGATTTTTATGTTTATGGGTAAAGGTGATTAAAATGAACAAAAGGAGTGAATGTACATGCTGAAGAAAAATACCTTAAAAACGATGAAAAGGGATGATATGATTGATGTTACGACAGAAGTACAGGCATTCATCAAGGAAAAGGGGATTCAAGAAGGGGTAGCTCTTATATATTGTCCACATACGACTGCTGGGATCACGATCAATGAAAATGCTGACCCCGATGTCAAAAAGGATATATTAAGAAGACTGGATGAGCAATACCCATGGAATCATACATTGGATTTACATATGGAAGGAAACACGGCTGCCCATTTGAAATCAAGTACGGTTGGTTCTTCACAACAGGTGATCATCCATAAAGGGAGCTTAGTCCTTGGTACTTGGCAAGGTGTGTATTTTTGTGAATTCGATGGTCCAAGAGAAAGGCAATATTTTATTAAATTATGTGTCGACCAGTAAAATGGAAGGTACAGCATGGATGAAGTGGGAGGAAGCGGATTGGACGATGTTCGGATTGAAGGAAGCAAAGTCATATTGAGGAATGTTAAACAAGACGATTTAAAACGTTTATGGAGCCTCAAATATGGCGAAACAGATCCAGAATGGAAAAAGTGGGATGCGCCTTATCTCCCTCTTGAACTCATTGATTTCCATACGTTTATCGATAAAGAAACGAAACATAAAACCTATGATGAGAAAATCGGGGCTCACTCTGAGCTATTAATGGAAAAAAACGATCAAATTATAGGATCTGTTGTATATTACTGGGAACATGAACCTTCACGCTGGCTTGAAATCGGGATTACTATTTTTGATCCCAAGTATTGGAATGGCGGTCATGGGACAGAAGCATTAATGATGTTCATTGGGTATTTATTCGAAAGCCTGGAGATTGAACGGGTTGGACTTACAACTTGGTCAGGTAATGAACGCATGATTGCAGTTGGCAAAAAGGTGGGCATGCAAGTAGAGGGAAGACTGAGAAAATGCCGCTATCATGATGGTTATTATTATGATTCAATCAGAATGGGAATGCTGCGGGAAGAGTGGGAATCATTAAAATTCCGAAGGTAAATGGAACCGAGAAAATTTTTCCTTCATTTCCTTGGAAAAAATTTAGCACTGTTTTCTCCCATATGGTCTGTTATCCTAGGAAGGTGCTTAACGAGGAGGTAACAGGATGAAATTATCAGTATTAATATCCGTGATAATGACTCTAAGTGTCATCGTACTTGGTATAGCTTTTCCTAAGGGAACGACAAGTGAAGCTTCTGATGGGGCAACCAAACATGTTATTAAACAAGGTGAATCGATCTGGGATATCGCAAAGCAGCACGGTGTGCCGATCGGAAAATTAAAAGAAGTCAATCATAACGTAAATAATGTTGCCGAACCTGGTAAAACATTGATTATTCCGCATGTAATGAATGATAAAGATAAAGAATTATTAGCAAGGCTTGTGCATGCAGAAGCCAAAGGGGAACCATACAGAGGAAAGGTCGAGGTGGCGGGAGTTGTTTTGAATCGCCTTGATAGCAATGAATTCCCTGATACGGTCCGGGAAGTGATTTATCAAAAAAACCAATTCTCGCCTGTTGGTGATGGCAGTATTAACAAACCGGCAGGAAATGATGCCAAGAGAGCTGTCAATGAAGCATTGGCTATTCATGGCTACACAAATGATGCCTTGTATTTTTGGAATCCCAGTATTTCGGACAGCGAATGGATGAAAAAATTAGAAGTAATAAAAATTATCGGCGGACACCATTTTGCCATATAAACTGCATCACAAGAACCGGCTTTCCAAATGGGGAGCCGGTTCTTTTATTTTAGAATAGTTTAACCGATATCAGCCCACATTTCGCGGGGATTCAGTTCATAAATGCTGTTTTCGCGATACATGATGCTTCCGATAATGAGTTCACGTCTTATGGTTGCATAATCATCATGGAAAGACTGGATGACTTCATTCAGTTCTTTTTCTGGATATTTACGTCCCTTTTCCAGAAGGCTTCCAATATGATGAAGTACGATCATTTTCTTTTTTCTCTGTGCTGGTATAGTTTTTAGGCGACCATCTGGAGTAAAGAAGTTTTCAAGAATCTTTTTATGTTCTAAAATCAGCTTTTGATTATCCATTTTATTGGAGTCCCCCTTAGTTGAAACGATTTTAGGTAATGCTGATGAATAATGCTTCAGTACATCTTCATTTAAAAAATAATAGACCGTATTTTTTTCCCTCCGATCCTTCACTAAATTAATGTCTTTCAATTTCGATAAATGGTGTGAGATGGTAGGAGCCGTCAATTTAAGTATTCCAGCAAGTGCCTGTCCGTGTTTTGGACCGTTTGACAGGATGGATATTATCCTGATCCTTGTCACATCGCCAATCGTCTTGTGGAAAGCCACCAATTTTTCTAACTGCACTTTTATCCCCTTCCTTTTAATTAGATAATAATCTAATTAGTGGCAGTTAATCAAGTTACTATTCACTTTTCTATATTGCTTGGAAGATCTGATGTATACTTTAGGGGAATACTAAAAGAAAATCCGGAATTAAGGAGCTGTAACATGGCCAATACTTATGTTTATACAAAAAAAGAAGAAGTGGTCAATGCGATAACCCACGGTGTCGGCGTTTTGTTGAGTATTGCCGCACTTGTGTTGTTAATCATATTCTCAGACCAAACAGGGTCGCCGTGGAATGTAGTCATTTCGGTCATATATGGTGTTTCCATGCTTCTTTTATACGTCTCTTCCACTTTAGTGCATAGTTTTCCAGAAGGTAAAACAAAGGATATATTTGAAATCTTTGATCATTCAGCCATATATATATTCATTGCAGGAACATACACGCCCATCATGCTTCTTGTGATCAAAGGGTCACTGGGCTGGACCCTGCTAGGTATCATTTGGGGAGTTGCAATCATTGGCGTCATCTTCAAAGCTTTCTATGTGAAAAAATTCCTCTTCCTTTCGACGATTCTTTATATTGCCATGGGGTGGATGATCGTTATCGTTTGGGGACCACTCACAGCTACGATGCCTGCAGCGGGTATCCAGTTACTGATTGCAGGGGGATTGCTTTATACGTTTGGAGCCATCTTTTATGTTTGGCGAGGTTTTCCGTTCCATCACGCGGTTTGGCATGTATTCGTGCTTGGGGGAACTGCCACACACTTTTTTGCGGTATTGTTTTATATCCTTCCACTATGATCACTTGGCCGATTTGATGTATTTGAGAGAGCGGTTGAGGTTTTAAATGACCCCGATCAGGAAATAATTTAGGTATACAATCTAAAGGAGGAAAAGACTAATGAGAAGATCAATCAAAATATTATCAGTGCCGTTTGCCGCTATGATTGTTTTGGCCGGATGCGGCGAAGAAAACGATGAAGTGAAAAACCCGCCGGTTCAGGAAAATGAAAATCAAGCGGAAAATAATCCTGAAACAGGTACGGATAATAATGAAAAACTGCCTTTCACATATAAGGACTTTCAATTAGAAGTGGATTATACCGGCAATGATAACGAATACGAAGCTGAATATGATACAATGGGAGCACAAACTGAAGCTTCGATCGAGGACAAACTTAACAAACACGAAGCTCACGGTGATGAAGCAATGAAAGAATTGACGCCGATTCTAGAAAAATTGACATTCAATAAAGATTCAACAGATGAGGAAGTCATTCAAGAAGTGACAAAAGCTTTTAATTTGAAGGATGACTATCAAGAATTTGATTTAGAGGTCGTTTTCGAAGATAGTACGAAAAAAGAATATAAAGTGAATAATAAGTAACTAAAATACGTTACTATATTCCACATATTCATATGTGCCGACAATAGTTGTCAAATTACTGTTCCTATAGTAAAATGATTACGGTTAGCAAAGGGGATAATATACATTTGCTATTCATATTCGGACTTATGGGGATAGGACCGCAATAAACACTTGCAAAAAAGATTCTTTTTTAAGAGTCTTTTTTTTTGCAGTCATCTGGAAGTTAATATAGAAGAAAAGAGAGGATACCATAAGCGGTATCCTCTCTTTCATATACCCATCATTGGGAAATTGGTGCATTTTTTTTAGGCAGCATATTAGCCGACGCTAACCTTGAACGGATCGTGATGCCAAGCCAAGATGCAAGGAATGCCTTTAAAACGCCTACGATTATAAATGGTGCAAAACCGCTGGCAAATGCCACTGGCCAAGATAATGAACTCATATATTTTAACCAAACCGTACCGATTACCAAAGTAATTATCATCCCGATTGTATTTGCAACGAAAGCCATTGCAACTGAGAAACGGGTTTTTTCCAATATCAGACCCGTTATATATACTGTCGGGATATAGGATAATAAATAACCGCCAGTCGGACCGAATATCTTAGCTAGTCCCCCAGACATTTCAGCGAAAACCGGTACGCCCGCTGCCCCTATGAACAGGTATAATAAAACGGAAGAGGTTCCATAACGTGAACCCAGTATCGTTGCTGCCAGTCCAACAGCTAGAGTCTGTCCTGTAATCGGAACTAAGGGCAGTGGAATTGTAATTTGGGCAAGTATTCCTATAAGTGCTGCAAATAATGCTGTAACCATCATCATTCTTAACTTCTCATGACGCTCCTTCATCGTGTTTCCTCCTAATGTAAACCTGGTTATGTAACGAGTTAACATATAAAGAATTTTAATATGTTAAGTAAACACTGTCAATGGTATTATGCATTTTATTTCAATAATGGTCCTAGAGAATACAGGGTTTTCTAAATGTAAATTCAAAACTTGGAAAATAAATGAAACTTTTTTATGCATCATTCGTATGTATGGTAAGCGAAGTAAATGGAGGGGATTAAAACCATAGATTAATAATATTGGTAAAACGACTATCATAGGCCATTAAAGCACTATGCGGCTTGGAAAAATCGAATTTAAAGGATGACAGAGATGGAGTTATTTGGAGTTCCATTAGAAACAGTCTATTTATATGGGTTAATTATATTCGGGGGGGCAACATTCTTATTTATCTTGTTTAATGATATATTTTCCGGCCTGGAATTACCTGATATATTTAATCCTACACTCATTTTTAGCTTTTTGACCGTGTTTTTTGCAAGTGGTTTTTTGCTTGAATCGCTTTCAGGGCTTAATGCTGGATTGTGTGGCGGCATTTCCCTCATCATTTCATTTACCATCGTCACTTTACTGAATGTATTTGTTTTGATTCCCATTTCATCAGCGGAAGAAAGTTTGACATTTCATGATAATGACCTGAGAGGAAGGGTCGGCAGGGTTCTCACATCAATCCCTGTTGACGGGTTTGGGGAAGTACTGATAGAAAGCATCAGTGGAAGCATCGCAAAAACTGCGGCTAGCTTTAAGAATGAAGGAATTGTTTCGGATACAAAGGTCTTGATCATCGAAGTGAAAAATGGGGTTATCTATGTTATACCCCACCAGGATTGAAAAAAGAATAGGAGGTAAGGTATGTTTGATTTGATTTGGATAGTTGTCGCCATTGTTGCAGTTTTACTTATCGCACTTATTGCTGTCTTTGTTACGAAATATCGCACGGCTGGTCCTGATGAGGCATTGATCGTGACCGGAAGCTACTTAGGAAGCAAAAATGTTCACATCGACGAATCAGGAAATAAAATTAAAATCGTCCGCGGCGGGGGGGCTTTCGTTCTCCCGGTATTCCAGCAAGCGGAACCACTGAGCTTATTGTCTAGCAAGCTTGAGGTTTCAACTCCGGAAGTATATACGGAACAGGGAGTTCCTGTCATGGCAGATGGTGTATCAATCATCAAGATTGGCGGTTCAATCACCGATATAGCCACAGCGGCAGAGCAGTTCCTTGGTAAATCAAAAGATGACCGTGAACAGGAAGCTCGGGAAGTATTGGAAGGGCATCTTCGCTCCATCCTTGGTTCGATGACCGTCGAGGAAATTTATAAAAACCGTGAAAAGTTTTCCCAGGAAGTACAGAGGGTTGCCTCGCAGGATTTGGCTAAAATGGGACTCATTATCGTATCGTTCACGATTAAAGATGTTCGGGATAAAAATGGCTATCTTGAATCGCTCGGAAAGCCAAGGATTGCACAGGTAAAGAGGGATGCCGATATAGCTACCGCCGATGCAGAGAAAGAAACGCGAATCAAGCGAGCCGAAGCTTCTAAGGAAGCGCAGCGTGCCGAACTTGAAAGGGCAACAGAAATAGCCGAAGCCGAAAAAATCAACAAGCTAAAGGTTGCGGAATTCCGTCGCGAGCAGGATATTGCCAAGGCACGGGCTGACCAGGCTTACGATCTTGAAACCGCCAGGTCTAAACAGGACGTAACCGAACAGGAAATGCAAATCAGGATCATCGAACGGCAAAAGCAAATTGAGCTGGAGGAAAAAGAAATCCTTCGCCGTGAAAAGCAATATGATTCGGAAGTGAAGAAAAAGGCCGATGCCGACCGTTATGCGGTAGAGCAGGCAGCCTCCGCCAACAAGATGAAACAGATTACAGAAGCGGATGCCGATAAGTATAAAATTGAAGCCATGGCGAAAGCGGAAGCGGAACGCGTTCGTATGGATGGTCTCGCTAAAGCGGACGCCCAAAGGGCACAAGGTACGACAGAAGCGGAAATCATCAGGTTAAAAGGGGTAGCGGAGGCAGAAGCCAAGCAGAAGATAGCTGAAGCATTTGAACAGTTTGGGCAAGCCGCCGTAATGGACATGATTTTGAAAATGCTGCCGGAATATGCAAAACAAGTGGCAAGCCCGCTTAGTAATATAGACAAGATCACTGTAGTGGACACAGGTGGGAGCGGTGCGAATGGCGGGGCTAATAAAGTGACTGGGTATGCAACGGATTTAATGGCATCCTTGCAGGAGTCATTAAAAGCATCTTCGGGAATTGATGTCAAAGACTTGCTTGAGAATTTCTCGGGAAAACGAAATTTACCATTCACCACCATCAGCCAGGAAAATGTCGAAGCGAGCATGAATATGGCAGCAAGTAAGGAAGAGTAACAGGGGAAAATTTAAGGGAGGTAAGAGCTACTTGTATGCTCTTACCTTTTTTGAATAGTTTGGCTTATAAAAGGGATGATCAGTTTATCTAACAAATATGTCGTTATACGCTGTTTTCTAGTAATTCATCATCCTTTGTTTTTGTTGGGGATAATGAAAGCAATTAAAGTAAATTATTTGTCAAACTCATGAGAATATTTTATTTCCTATACTAAAGGGGCAAAAAGAACTTTTAATTCCTATTATGATAGGGCTTCTTATGAAGCACCTATAGTTAGTGGAATAGTGAGATTTCACCCTTGTCAAAAGCCAGTTGCTGTTCTCGAAAAAATAATTGCAACCCATTTCTAATAAAGGTGAAACAGTATTAATTGGTAATATTTCTTTTTTTATTTTTATCGTTTCATAAGGTAAGAATACTCTTTGCAATGAGATACAATAAATAAAAGCCTCTAAGATGAACCTAGAGGCTTTTATTCTCTATTTATTACCGTAACAGAGAATAAAATGGGATGCATTTAATTATATAATATATAATGTGATTGCGAAGTTTAAATATCTATAACGTCTCACTTATTTGGAGTAGCCTCATAATTCATAGATGATTAGGATATTGAGATTCTATGTTTCTAACAGGTCATATTTGCACCAGAACCTTTTAGCTTGGGTTTACAGATTCTATCTGGGAAATAACTAACATCCTAATTGTTTCACGTAATTAATAATTACCTTTTAGGAACTGATCTTTCAAATGGTTTAAGAATGTTTTAGTAGATTTCGTAATCATTCTTTCTTTCAATCTTACCCATCCTATGGATGTTGATGTATTGGAATATTGCAATAAATCAATTGGGATAATTTTCCCGGATGATATATAAGGATTGTTTCTTAAGAATATGTCAGAAGTAGCGGAAATGACTAAACCTTCTGCAACAAATTGTCTAATCAAATTAACGTTATTTGTAACACACAATACATTCATTTTCCCGTAATTTTTTAAAAAATTATGCATTTCCTCTCTCATTTCCTTTGAATCATATAAAATGATAGACTGATTGAGCAAATTTTGGGGCGTCAAGTAATCTTTAGAAGCCAATGGGGAGTCTTTACTTACACATATTTTCGCTTTACTATTTAATAATACCTCAGAATCTAATTCCTCATCCTCTATTATCTGTTTAGTGATATACGTAAGCCCAATATCAACCGATTTTTTTTTGATTTTTTCAATAATGATATGTGAAGGAGCTTCTTTTATTTCAATTTGGATGTGTGGGTTGTCCTCTTTAAAGGACGACAGGCTTTTAAATATAGATTCTATAAGAAGTGGATATACAGATATTTTCAGATCTTCAAGCGCTTGACTCGATTGTATTTTTGCTGTTTTCCTGAATTCTTGAAGTTTTATTATTACCTCATACGCTTTTTCAATTACAGTTTTTCCTTCCTCAGTTGGCAAAGCCCCTGACCGTGACCGGTTAAATATTTTGATCCCTAATTCCTCTTCAAGTTTTCCGATTGATTTACTGATACCGGATTGGGTTACATGAAGGTTTTCTGCAGCAACAGAAAATGAACCGGTTTCTGATATTTCTACGATATATTCCAATTGCTCAATATGCATGGATCATTCCCCGTATCCTTCTATATATTTTATTATGAATCCTTGTCCCCAAAAGTAAATCCTGTTCAATACAGAATCATCTTCTCCATGTGCCCTTTTTAAAAATGTCCTTTACAAAGGGTACACTTTAAATATCTGGCAGATCTTATAATATGAAATGGTGCGTTTCTTCAACAATGCAACCATAGATTATTCGTATCCCTAAGTCCATTAAAATGCCAAAAATCCTTAATTTTTGATCGAAAGCAAGGTGTTTTTTTATGTTTAATAGTCGCAGCTTACTCTTGCGATGAATGAGAGCCTGGATCCTAAATTGAGGAGGAAACCAAGAGCTTTGGGGGATCGCAAAAAATGGTGCAGAAGGAACTTATGACCAACTCACCCATTACTTGCTTTCTATATATGATTGTTAGTCATGTTTATCATGATTAATAGCTATTTTATCAGAATGAAATTAATTGGTACACTATATTTGTGAATATATTGAATATTCCAAAAAAATATAAAGAATAGGAGGTTTTCACTACCAATATAATATTTGTTTTTCCGATGCTTACAGTAATGATGTGCAGTTTGTTCGGTAGAAGTATAAGTTAAGAGAGAAAAAGACTGTAAATAAATGGAAAGAGGGGAATGGAAATGAAATTTGCAAACAACGTACTACCGTCTAATTATGTTGACCCGAAGGAGTTGCCTTGGGTTCCGACTGGATTAGGTGGTATGGAAACAAAATTATGTAAGGTAAACCCAATAACAGGTCAATATATTGTGCTCACCAAAAGCCCTGGGGGTGACCAAGACGTGCCTGCCCACCTTCATCATGGCCCAATAATTGTCTATACTATTCAAGGTAAATGGAAGTATGTTGAAGAGGAATGGGTATCAGGACCAGGGGACGTGGTATTTGAACCAGCTGGTTCACTGCATAGGCCAGTGGCTATATCTCAAGATGAAGATATCATGACATTTGTTGTCATTGATGGCGCACTTGAGTTTAAAGATGAAAACGGCAACACCTTATTTATCAGCAATTGGCAAACGTCATTGGAGAAATATCACCAATATTGTGCTGAAAACGGTATCGAACCGGTTGATGTAACAAGATTTTAATTCAATCCATATTCATTACTAGGATGCTAGTGTCTTTCATCTCATAGGGCAATCGTCCAAATAGTAGATGGTCTGAAATAACAGTCGATGAGGTCGTTCATAGGGAGAAATACTCCATTTATAATACAACAAAGTTGGTAATAATACACGATTTTTGAAGGCTATATATCATGCCTTCAAAAATCGTGTACAAGAAGTGCGAGATGAGTACTCAGCTATATATGTGAAAATATTAATTCAATTATATCGTATCAGTACCATTGTATTAATTAAATCAGAGGACGTGAAACACTGGGAATGTTCCATATAGACAATAGAAAAGGTCAGGCGATTCCTTTCCGAATCTAATATAAAGAACTATACATTAGGACAAGAATATACTACTTTCATTTGGTAAATAGGTTTCACTTGTAAATCTTCAAAAATAGTCATAACAAGTGTAAACAGGAACCTTGAAAAGGATGAAAGAGGAGATTGAAAGTATGGAATATATGAATATAACCATTGCTGGTAGTGGTGTTTTAGGAAGTCAGATTGCCTTTCAAACTGCGTTTAAGGGATTCAATGTAACAGTATATGATATTGATGATGAAGCTTTAGAACGTGCAAAGGTAAGAATCAGAAATTTAGAACTGCGTTATCAAGAAGATTTAGGAGCTTTAGAGGAAGAAGTGAATTCGGCTTATAATCGCATTTCTTTTTGCAGTGTTTTATCGAAAGCTGTGTCCAATGCTGACCTCTTGATTGAAGCCATTTCTGAAGTAGTTCAAATTAAAGTTGATTTTTATAAGGAGTTAGGGAAAGTAGCACCTGAGAAGACCACATTTGTGACAAACTCCTCTACATTATTACCAAGCCAATTTGCGGAAGCGACAGGACGCCCAGAAAGATTTCTGGCTTTACATTTTGCAAATGAAATTTGGAAAAACAATACGGCAGAAATCATGAAACACAAGGAAACCGACATGAAAGTGTTTGATGAAGTGATTGAATTTGCAAAAACGATTGGTATGGTGGCTATACCCCTATACAAAGAACAGCCAGGATATATTCTAAATACTTTATTAAGTCCGTTTTTAGAGGCTGCTACGTATTTGGTGATGAAAGGGATTGCTGATCCAGAAACTGTTGATAAGACTTGGATGATAGCTTCTGGTTCTCCTATAGGGCCGTTTGGTGCTTATGATGTTATTGGTTTTAATACTCCATACAATGCCCTTCTTGAAAAAGCAAAAGCTGGTGATAATCAAGCTGCTGAAGTTGCTGAGTGGTTAAAAACAGAGTTTATCGATAAAGGGAAATTTGGAAGAGAATCAGGAGAAGGATTCTACAAATATCCTAACCCTAATTACATGAAACCAGATTTTTTAAAAAGTTAAATAGTAGAGTTATTTATATACTGACTAATCAGCATTGGTATATTAGTGAAGTTGTCTGTACTGTGGAAACTTCCATAATTCTAGGTAGATACCCTCTGAATGGAATGTACACTTCATTCTTAGTATGAGTGATATATTTTAACTCCCTTCTCGGAAAATCTGTCATCGCTATCCTATGATGCCTTAGCCCGATTAAGTCAGCAGGCTGGCAGTGGCGAATATGACCCGGTAATACCGAACGGGATTGTACAACATCGATGGTGGGTGGTCTCAGCGATTGCCGGTGTAGAACTGTTTGAAAGAGTAAAGAAAGAGAGTTGTTCCATGGAAGAGGTGGCTGATGTCATGGATACTTCACCCAGGTGGTATCAATTGTGTTGGAGTAAAGATCGCAACATAGCTGCAAGTATGCTCCGTCGTGCAGAAGCGGCCGGTTATTCCGCTTGTTGTTACACTAGATACCCCGATGATGGCATGGCGAGAGTTCGATCTTGCAAATATGTATCATCCATTCTCGTTTGGAGAAGGACTCGGTAACTATTTGAATGATCCTGCTTTTTGTGCAAAGTTACTGAAACCGCCTAAAGAAGATATGAGTGGTGCCATTTCCCTTTGGTCGCAGATATTTGGAGATACCAGTCTGACATGGGAAGACTTAAAGTTTCTCCGTGATCACACGAAATTACCAATCTTATTGAAAGGAATTCTTCACTCTGGAGACGCAGAACTGGCGTTAAACTACGGCGTGGATGGTTTAATCGTATCTAACCATGGTGGGAGGCAGGTGGATGGGGCGATAGCGGCACTGAATGCGCTGCCAAAAGTGTGTGACGTTGCCCAGGGAAAAGTTCCTGTACTGTTTGACAGTGGCATTAGACGCGGTGCAGATGTAGTAAAGGCATTGGCTCTCGGGGCGTCTGCTGTTCTCCTGGGAAGACCTTATGACTATGGATTGGCATTAGCAGTTGAACAAGGTGTCCAAAAGGTTATTCGGAATCTCATCGCTGATATGGATTTAACAATAGCCCTTTCCGGCAGAAAATCTGTGGTGGAACTTGACCGAACCCTTTTGGTAGAGGCCAAAAATTAAGGAGGATAGATAAAATATGGTAACAAAAAATTTAAAAGAACCACCGACTTTCAGTTCTGTTGAAGAAGAAAGGAAACATATCAAACAACGTCTTGCAGCTGCTTTTCGCTTGTTCTCCAAATTTGGATTTGATGAAGGCGTAGCCGGTCATATCACGGCAAGAGATCCGGGAGAAAAAGATTGTTTCTGGGTGAACCCGTTCGGCATGCACTTTAGCCAAATCAAGGCTTCTGATCTGATTCTGGTTAATCACAATGGTGATGTGGTAGAAGGGGAGAGGCCTGTTAATCGGGCAGCGTTCACTATTCACTCCCAAGTACATTCTACACGTCCGGATATTATCGCTGCGGCCCATTCGCATTCCGTATACGGGAAAACGTGGTCGACCCTGGGACGTTTGCTCGACCCCATCACGCAGGATGCCTGTGCTTTTTACAAGGATCATTCGGTGTTTGATGATTACACAGGTGTGGTCCATGACCTTGAAGAAGGAAGACGTATAGGCAAAGCGCTTGGGCCTCATAAAGCGGTCATCTTGCGTAACCATGGTTTACTCACTGTTGGGAAAACGGTAGATGAGTGTGCATGGTGGTTCATCACGATGGAACGTTCCTGTCAAGCGCAACTAATGGCTGAATCAGTCGGTAATCCTGTGCTCATTGACGAACATCATGCAGAGCGTACAAGTAACTATGTCGGATCTCCGCAAACGGGTTGGTTTCAGTTCCAGCCTTTATGGAGTCGAATTGTCAAAGAACAGCCTGATTTATTGGAATAGCCATTTCTTAAGTTGTTGTGAGTTCACTCACAAATGTCGGAGTCTTCGCCGCCCACTTCTTTGTCTTTTATTTTGATATTTTCACCGGTATTACACCTCCAGTGTCTATTACATCTTATATCACAGCAGGTATCGCTAAACTATAAAGGAGAGATGCTCTGTGACTGAAAGTCAAGTCTCATTTGAAAATCGTACGATGAAAAAGGTGATGAGAAGAATTATTCCGTTTGTTTTTATTTTGTATGTCATCGCCTTCCTTGACCGGGTCAATTTGGGGTATGCAGCCTTAGAGATGAATAAAGACCTTGCTTTAGCAGCCGAAGTGTTTGGACTTGTATCGGGTATTTTTTTCATCGGATATTTTCTGTTTGAAGTGCCGAGCAATATTTTGATGGACCGCATCGGGGCAAGAATTTGGCTGGCAAGAATTTTGATAACCTGGGGTTTGATCGTTGTTTTGACCGGTTGGGTGCAATCCGCTGCTCATCTGTATATTTTACGTTTTTTATTGGGGGCTGCTGAGGCAGGGGCTTTTCCTGGGATCCTTCTGTATCTTACTTATTGGTTTAGAAGCAAGGAACGGGCCCGGGCAGTCGCCCTGTTTACCATGTCTGTCCCTGTAGCAGGAATCATTAGCGCTCCGGTTTCCACTTGGATTCTTGAC
Organism: Bacillus sp. ISL-78; assembly: GCF_018613455.1. Taxonomy (NCBI): domain Bacteria; kingdom Bacillati; phylum Bacillota; class Bacilli; order Caryophanales; family Bacillaceae; genus Bacillus; species Bacillus sp. ISL-78. The sequence continues at coordinate 15,956 of NZ_JAGGQC010000055.1, read as the reverse complement.
AATATCACCTGGTTCGGCATGACAGGATGGAGATGGATATTTATTGTAGAAGGAATCCCTGCTGTTATTCTCGGAATCGTTACCTTATTTTATTTAACTGACCGTCCGAAAGATGCAAAATGGCTTACAGAAGAAGAGAAAACTTGGCTGGAGGGCGAACTGAAAGCTGAACATGAGGCAAAGGTCAAGGTGAACAACTACTCAAAGAAGGAAGTATTTAAAAATGCTGATGTATGGATGCTGGGATTCGCCTACTTTACGTCGCTGGTAGGAATGTATGCATTAAGTTTCTGGATGCCGTCTATTATAGATTCGCTATCTGGGACGTTGTCTAATACATTGATCGGTTTATTAGCGATGATTCCATTTATTGCAGGGGTTATTGCAATGGTATTATGGGCTCGTCATTCGGATAAGAAGGGTGAAAGATGGATCCACACGATAGCAGGGTCTATTTTTGCCGCAGCAGGTTTTATCGGATGTGCATTAACTGACAATCCATATATCGCAGTTGCTATGTTTACGATTGCATCAATGGGTATCTTTGCAGGTGCAGGACCCTTCTGGTCACTTCCGAGTTTATTTCTTACAGAAACATCAGCTGCAGTCGGCATTGCCATTATAAATTCTGTAGGTAACTTAGGTGGTTTAGTAGGGGCTGCTTTGCTTGGTTTTTTTGGATTCAGCACCGGATTATTATTGACGAGCACATTGTTTGTAGTTGGTGTCACATTAATATTAATAGTAAAAAAACGGCAATCTCAATTCCAACCATCTTTGGATGCGAAAGGGGAATCAGTGTAGTTTAAGGCCATTCGCGGCTCTCGTAATTAGAGAGGAAATAAGCTAATATTTGTGAGACCCTGCCGCACAGAATCCATGATACAAAAAACAGAATAAGAATCTCGAAGCCAAGTGGTGGTGTGTGAAAGATCAGTAATCCACAACTTAGAAATCACCGACAAGTCTTTGCGTACAAGTGTAAGAGCACCTCAAGAATAATGCGTTTGGAGTTGTTGCGAATGGCGGGGCTAATAAAGTGACTGGGTATGCAACGGATTTAATGGCATCCTTGCAGGAGTCATTAAAAGCATCTTCGGGAATTGATGTCAAAGACTTGCTTGAGAATTTCTCGGGAAAACGAAATTTACCATTCACCACCATCAGCCAGGAGAATGTCAAAGCGAGCATGAATATGGCAGCAAGTAAGGAAGAGTAACAGGGGAAAATTTAAGGGAGGTAAGAGCTACTTGTATGCTCTTACCTTTTTTGAATAGTTTGGCTTATAAAAGGGATGATCAGTTTATCTAACAAATATGTCGTTATACGCTGTTTTCTAGTAATTCATCATCCTTTGTTTTTGTTGGGGATAAATGAAAGCAATTAAATTAATTTATTTGTCAAAGTCAAAAGCCAGTTATAGTCATAAAATCCATACAATAATAAAGGTGAAACTAAATTAGATTGTTTTATGGGTTAAGGGTAAACAGGACAAGCAGCTAAAAATCTAAATCGGAACTTCATTGGTCGAATTAGATAATACCTATTAAAAAAAGTTTCGGAAGCTTTGCAAAATGATAGCGTAAGTTAAAAAGGTTTTTGCTTTATAGGCTGGCCGATAAAAAGAAGAGAGCATCTGTAAACTACACAGGTGCCCTCCTGATTTTCTCCAAGATCCATTATTAATCTAGTAATTCTGTACAACTAATCTACCGGACGGTCATCAAAATCATAGTCTACCGTGCCAGGAGCTACACGTGCATTTGTTAATGCCGGAGTTTCCGGACGGGCAATTTGATACACACTGGCACCGACAATTTCAGCTGATTGCTGCAATTTTTCTTTCGATATCTTATCCAGTGTATCTGTAGGCTGGTGATACCAAGGCTCTACAGGGGAATGAATAAACAAGGCGGATGGAATGCCAAGTTCATGGAATGGTTGGTGGTCACTCCTGCCCAGCTGTCCATAAGGAATCGCAACATCCATCGTTCTGGCCCCTGCTGAGGAACCCAGGTCCGTCACAAGGTTTTTCATTCCATCAATGGTATACATAATCAAACCACCTGCAGGATTATCCTCGCCAGCATCACGTCCGCCTATCATATCCATTTGGAAGTGAGCCACCATGCGGTCTACATCCTCTTTGGGAAGGGAATCAGCATAGAAGGATGATCCAACGAGCCCTCTTTCCTCAGATCCGAACGTGAGGAAGCGAATTTCAGTGTCAATTGGCGTTTTGGCCAGGATCCTTGCCAGTTCCAGCACAGCTGATACACCCGAAGCATCATCGTTTGCACCAGGGCCGCCCGGGACAGAATCATGATGGGCTCCCACAGTCACGATTTGACCATTATCCTTATTGGCTTTTGGTTTTAGGGAAGCGATGACATTGTAGGATGTCTTTTCGATTCTTTCAGCTTTTCCCACTTCCAGAGTGGACGTGATTTGTTTAGTTTTAAGCTGTTCGACCAACTCTAACCCTTGGGCTTGGGTAATGGCTACAGCAGGTATATTTTGCCCCGCTGATACTTGTCCGAAATTATTTCCTGATGGTGAGTTGTTGTACATTAAAACGCCAACCGCTCCTTTATTTAAGACATTCTGAACCTTTTCAACAAAGGTAATGTCCCCACGTTCAACTAGTGCAATTTTCCCGGATACATTTTCTCCAACTTCCTCTGGCTTTGCTTTTCCGACATTAACAAGTTCGGCCGTTACCTTCCCGCTGATACTGCCGCTAAGGGCACGCGGTGTTCCTCCTAAATCACTTTCACCAATTTTCACTTTTACATTTTGCACCGTATCATAGATGGGAAAAGGCTGAATCTTTGTTTCAAAACCAAGACTTTTAAACTGACTTTCTATGTATTTGACTGCACGGAGCTCCCCTTCTGTACCAGCAGCCCTCGGTTGCTCTGATAGATAGGCAATCGTATTATACATATTGTCCGCACTAATTTTTTTGATAACTTTGTTATCAAAAGCTGTGTCAGACTGGGCATTTATTGCTCCGTTTGTTTGTGCAAATACTGTACCAGTAGATAGAACCATACCCGCAGCTAATAGTACTGTTAGTGATTTTCTATACATATAATCCCTCCTTATTCATAATCTTCCTAATTATGCATTTAACTGAATAATTTGTAAATGAGGCATTAGTCTTTAAATTCCGAATATCAATCGGTATCTGACACCCGCTTTCCCTTAAGATTATGCCGCAAAGAAAAAGCGATCCTTCTTAATGAAGAATTGCATCACGTATTCAAGCCATCAATAAATTGTATTGTAAAAAAATGATCAAACATTCAAATCTATCAATCTCTTTTAAACCTAACTTTTGAAAAGCAATACCGTTTAGTCCAAATGACAATTTGAAAAATATAGGAAGTTTAATTCTTTCTAGACTAGAAAATCTATGAATGATCTTGGAATGACTTTGGATATATCATGAAAGAAATCAGCCCGTTTTGTCGATAAGGGAGTGCGCCAATAAGACGCGGATATTATACGTTAAGTAATTTTCAGTCTAAAAGTCAATTCACTTAATATCCATTTTTTTATTACTGATTTTACTATTTCCTAGGCTATTTGATTTTCCTAAAATATTCTAATGTTCAAACTTTCACAAATTGTTCACAACAACAATGAAAACGCTTACTGTTTTCATTGTATAATATATATATCCTAATTGATTTCATAGTTTTGCACCACTTATCATACAATTTTAATAAATAATTGAATCGACAGAAAGGAGATAATCAGTTGATCTTGAAATCGTTGAAAAAAAAGGGTATAACAACCATCATTTATAATAAAGAAGGAGTATTAAAAACATGCAAGGGACAATTGCATAAACTTAACCTTAATGAACAAACCCTTTCCTTAAAGGATGAAAATCAAAAGATTTTCTCTATTCGTTTATCTCGTATTATGGAAATATATTAATTTAATTGCTTTCATTTAATATATTAAAATTACAATATATTTATTAATCCCGAATCTCTAGTTTATTACTAGAGGTTCTTTTTTCATATATGGAAAGCTTGTCAGTTTAGCATTCCTGTAGTTAGTAATTTTTCAGTTTTGAAAAAAATGGGGATCCTCATTTCCGGATTGATAAATATAGTTTTTATACTTTATAGATGGCCAGTATCCTTCGTGTGGAATTCCTCAATATGGTGTTCGTAAGAAAGTTTGGGTGCGATTAACTATGGAATGTATGAAAAAACTAATTTTTATAAGAGATAATTTTAGGTTTAGTTTCCCCAGGAAATAATCTTCATTAATGTCAAGTTTTTTATAATCACCTAAATCAAACCCAATTTACTCCACAAGAGCAGTGTAGTTGGGTTTCTTTATTTTTAAATTGTACAGCTTCAGTAATAATGGATGTCAGATAGAGATTACGTACGTCCAATATAAGTAAAAAAAGTGAATAAATAGGGTTCCCTAATATTTAACAATCAAAGAATCGTTAAAATTAACGAAACGGCAGAAGACGCTTAATTGTTTCATTATACATTAAAGTGGTAAATATAAATTATGAAACTAGCAGGGAGGTATTAAAATGAGAGTTCTAGTAATAGGAACAGAGGACATGACCGGAGAGCACGTTGTAAAACAGCTGGCAGACAGGCACCATAGCCCGGTAGCACTGGTGGGAGCAGAAAATAAAGTAGAGGAAATGGTTAAACTTGGAGCAAGAGATGTAGTTTCTTTGGAAAGTAGGGATTTTTCCAGTGCTTTTTCGGGCTGTGAAGCAGTAATCTACCTGAGTGGCGCCAGTCCTCGGACGGGGGAGGGCAAACCAATACTGGTTGACCATCAGTCAATAATGGACTCAGTTGAGGCTGCTAAGAAACATGGGGTGAAGCGCTTTGTTCTGATGAACACCATGCGAGCAAAAGAAGTGGAGAGCTTAGATTCTAGTACAAGCGATGTCAAGTACCATTCGGAAGAGCTATTAAGACAGGAAAAGCTTACATATACGGTTATACGGACAAGTATGCCTGTGGATAAGCCGGGAATAGGTAAAGTAGAAGCTGGACCATCAATTGTGCATGACAAAGGCGAGATACCAAAAGAGGATATTGCTTCTGTATTGGTCAAAGCGCTGGATACTAAAGAAGTATTTAATAAAACGTTCCATGTAACTTCTGGAGAAATTCTGATTAATGAAGCACTCCAAAGATTATAGATAACTCGAGTAACTTGCACAAAAAATAAGAAGCAAAGGGTGATAAAATGTCCAAGTTAAAAAATTACCTTCCTACAGTTTTAAAAGGATCTGCCGTGTTAGGGACAGTTGCGGCCGCAGCGTACTTTTACCGAAAGGATGATACACAAAAACAACATTCAATCCTGAGGAATTTCCCCCTAATCGGCAGAATAAGATACATGACAGAGCAAATAGGACCTGAACTTAGGCAGTATTTATTTGAAAATAATAATGAAGGCACCCCTTTCTCAAGAAAGGAATTCGAGGATGTTGTAAAAGCAGGAAAATATAAGGAGCGTTTAATCGGATTTGGATCGGAACGTGACTTCAATGAGGCTGGATACTATATTCGAAATAGTATGTTTCCCAATCTTCGGGAAGAATTGAGAATAGATAATAGCCAAAAAATCAATACAAAGGTATATGAAGTAGATGAGGAAGGTCTATTGACCAGAAAGGAGAAGCGGGAAGATAGACAAATAGAACCGTACTTTTTACGAGACGAGGATGCTGTCATAATCGGAGGGGATACATGCCGGAATCCCTTTAAATTAAAGGGGCTCGTAGGACAATCTGCAATGAGCTACGGGGCACTCGGTGAGAATGCCATCACTGCACTGTCGAGAGGATTAGGGCTTGCAGGGGGAACATGGATGAATACTGGTGAAGGTGGTCTTTCCAAATATCATCTCTCCGGAAATCCTGACATCATGATGCAAATCGGTCCGGGACTGTTTGGAGTAAGGACACCAGGTGGGGAGTTCTCCTGGGAAGAATTCAAGAAGAAAAGTGAAATAGAACAAGTAAAGGCATTTGAAATTAAGCTGGCACAAGGTGCCAAAATCAGAGGAGGGCATATTGAAGGTCAAAAGGTGACAGAAGAAATTGCACAAATCCGCCTGGTAGAACCTGGCCAAACGATCAATAGCCCAAACCGGTTCTATGAATTCAAGAATTTTAATGAATTGTTCGAATTTGTGGAAAGAATGAGGGATGTAGGCGGAAAGCCCATCGGTATCAAAATTGTTGTAGGGGATCTTGATGCACTTGAGGAAATGACGAAAACCATGAAAGATACAGGTAAAGGGCCGGATTTTATCACGGTGGATGGCGGAGAAGGCGGAACTGGGGCAACCTATCAGGAGCTTGCAGATGCAGTCGGACTCCCAATTATGTCAGCCTTGCCAATCGTAGATGAGATGTTAAAAAAATATGGTGTACGTAACCGGGTCAAGCTGATTGCATCAGGCAAGCTGACTTCTCCAGATAAAGTGGCGGTCGCTTTAGCGATGGGGGCAGATTTAGTCAATATAGCCCGCGGTTTTATGATTAGCGTTGGCTGCATCATGGCTGAAATCTGTCATACAAATCATTGCCCTGCCGGAGTAGCCACAACTGATTCAAAGTTGCAGGAAGGTCTGGTCATTGAGGAAAAACAATACCGAGTCGCCAATTACGTTATATCCCTCCGAGAGGGGCTATTTAACCTTGCAGCTGCCGCAGGTATAGATACTCCGACCAAATTTGAACGAAAACACATCGTTCACAAGGATGAATGGGGAAGAGTTTCTCCTGTCAGGGACATCACCCTCACTCCCGAAAAAGTGGAGAAGTTAAGAAATAAGGAAAAAGTGGAGAAATAGAGTTGTTTTTTTAAAAAAAGGTTGAAGAAAAACGAAATTGCATGGCGGAATTTTTATTTTTATGATTAGTAGAAACTCGTCAAAAAGGTAAGCCTTTGCTCAATGCAGCAAAGGCTATTTAAGTGCGTTCGGCATTGATGCAATGTATATGGGCAAGTATCGAATCATGAAGGCATTAGTAATGATTGGTCTGGCTGGGGCAGAAGGAGAGAGCCGAGTCAGGCATTTCAAGATTAATCTTAACCGTAGGGGGAATTTGCTTTACGGCTTTAAGAATATAAGTATGTGGACGTTTCCCGAAAGCTTCCGATAGGTGACTGGCAGGAAGTCATCCGTTTGGCAGGTCAGAAAATGGGCTGGAAAGTCTTAATCGATTTTTATTTCAGAATAGAATAAAGTATAAATAGTTGAATATTACTGTTTCAAACACAGGGGTCATGAATAAAAATAAACAACCAAGGGAGAACCCTAATTGGTTGTTTATTTTTTATTTTGGCTCCTTTCGTAAAGATTGTTGTTTTTAATACGAAACTTTTTAAGATTGATTGGAGCGGAAGTGCGAGACTC
>NZ_JAGGQC010000055.1:0-8515 GCF_018613455.1 Bacillus sp. ISL-78 | reverse complement strand
GGGGAAATCAACCACACCGCACTACTTGGTAAATAGCAACAAAGTACGCGAAAACAGCCTTTATTTTTTAGTAGCTTCCTTGGTCGATATAACCTTTTTGTAAAAACTTTCTGTCTTTTTTGTACCCTATTCTGTCCAAGGTGAATGCAAAATACAATCACAGAAATTTTTATTTTTATATTCCGGTCTAAAATATTCAATAATATCTTCCTTCATATTGCCAAAAGTAGTTTCTGGCTTATGTTTAAAGCCCTCATAAAACGCTGGAATAATGTCCTTTTTGAAATTGTTGCGTGGGAAGGCTTTTATAATTTCTTCACGCAAGTCGTCAGGGAATTGTTCAAAGCCATCTCCCATCACATCTAAACCGACACCTGAAAAGAGTAGTGCCACTTCAGCTTCTTTATGTTCTGCAACGCCAGGTGTCGTATGTAATGCAATAGCATCCCATACAAGACGAATCGACTCATCTGGAATTTGATACTGTTGTAAAAAGCTCCTCGCTGCATTTGCACCGTCTACTTCAAATCGTAAATTTGGACTGCTGAACTTTTTTGTTAAACCCAAATCATGGAATAATGCACTAACATATAGCAGCTCTAAATCATGAGTCCGCTTCGTTTTTTTTCCGTTGACTGCACCAAATAAAAATACGCGATTTGAATGATTCCACAACAAGTCGTCCCCATGCTCGCGTAAAAGATCTGCTGCTTCTTTAGCCAATCGAGAATCTGGAATTTTAATACCTGCTACTTCTTGAAACATATGAAAATCCCCTTTACAATTTGATTATGAACTTGTTTTCATTGTAAAGAGGAATTTATCATTTATCCATCCAATCATTTCTATGATAATAATAGATAAAAACTATAATATAGAACTTTTTAAAGAAGCTATCTCATCTTTTTCTGTATGAAAACGCAGCCTTTCGATTTCACATAATAATAACTCTATATACTTACGTGCTGCATAATTGATAAAACGATTCTTTTTCATCACGAGATAGACAGATCTAGTCAAAGTTGGTTTTTCAATACGCTGGAAAAATAAATCCTCTGTATCATAAAACTCATATAATGTACGCGAAACAAAACTGCGGCCAACCCCATTTCGAACGAGCTTCAAGATAGATTCAATGCTAGACGTTTCGACGATAGGTTCTAACTGCCTGCCAACCTCAAGACTCGTTTTATCAAGTATTTTTCTGCATTGATGGATATTTGGAAATAAAATAAGCGGACTTTCTATAACATCGGAAAATGAAGCCTTCTGCTCTCCGGTACTTTGATTACTAATCAGGTAAAATTCTTCATCATACAACTTCGTCACCATCAACATATCCTCACGATTGAATTCAAAACCAATACCAAAATCAGCTTGATTCTCTAAAACAGCCTTTTCCACTTGATCCGTACTTTGAACAAGCACTTTTATGTTTGGATATAATTGGTTGAATTTAATGCACAAAGTGGATACCAGATCAGTTATTTCTCCTGGTAACACGGCAATTTTCAATTCCCCGATTTCTACTTTTGTAATTGCTCTAATTTGAGAAGATATACTTTGTAAGGAATTTTGAATATTCAATGCTTCTTGTTGTACGATTTCCCCCACCTTAGTAAGTTCAATCTTCTTCCCAATACGGTTAAATAGTGCATAGCCTACATCTTGTTCAAGCATTTTAATTTGATGGCTTAAAGTTGGTTGCGAAATTCCTAATTTTTCAGCTGCTTTTGTAAAATGTAGTTCTTTACTGACCATTAAGAAATATTCTAAATGTCTTATTTCGATACTATATCAATCCTTTCTAATGAAAATAATTAAATCTGTATGCTTCCAATAAAATAATCTAGTTATTAAGTTACTTTAGTTGAAGGCTGGAATAAAATTAAAAAACACTAATAGCTATCTATTATTTTGGTTCATAAATAACTTGCTATGATTGTGGATAACGGGTCTGGTTAAAGTGAAATCATGTCTAATTACTGAATAAAATTGAAGTCGTAATTAATTCACTAAATGTAAGTTTATATACGTCAAAGGTCTTCATTATATGAAGATTGTAATCACCATTGACATGTACAATTAATAATAATTGTATCTTTTTAGATGTCAAATTACATAATAGAATATCTCCTATAATACTTAAAATTTGAGATAGCCGAATATAAAGGCTTTATCGAGGAGGAGCTAATCATGTATATACCTAAACATTTTCAACTAAAGGATGAAGAAATAATTTATGACTTTATTGAAAAGTACAGCTTTGCCACTTTATTTTCTCAACACAATGGAGAACCATACGCTACCCATCTTCCACTCACATTAAATAAAGGTGAAAGTGCCTTATATGGTCATTTTGCCCGCCCAAACGAACAATGGAAGGATATAGAATACCAACAAGTTCTTGCAGTTTTCCAAGGTCCTCACTCTTATATATCTCCTTCTTGGTATGAAACAACGATGGCAGTTCCAACTTGGAATTATGTCTCTATCCATTTATATGGAAAGATGCAGATTGTCAAAGATCAAAAAGTCATATTCGATTCCTTGAATGATATGGTAAACAAATATGAAAGTACAGATAGCCCATACAATTTAATTGATGTGGATTCCAGATTTATCGAAGGAATGGGTAAAGGGATTGTAGCATTTAAAATAAAAATCACAAAAATTGAAGCGAAAGCTAAATTAAGTCAAAATCACCCTGTGGAACGTCAAGAATTAATTGTTAAGCATCTTGAAAACACTTCTCAACAAGATAATATACAAGTAGCATCTCTTATGAAGAAAAATCTACAAAAATAAAAGTTATTCGACTTTGTCTTGTTCAACTAATGTGGTAGATTTCTTTAAAAAATAAGCCTAATTTCAGATGGGAATTAGGCTAAAAAATACCCTCTAATTTATTTATGAAGAATAGAATACAGCTGCACTTAATGTCATCGCAATAAAAAATTAAGTGCACTTTGAAGATTATTTATCATTGCAGCACCAAACATTCAATTAAAACAGCTACAATCCGTTTGTTCAAAGAATGGTGGAGTTATTCTTTGAACCAAGCCTTCTTTAAGAGTTTCACACCCACATCAATTTCATTGTAAGAAAGATTACTGAAACCTAATTTAACCATTGGTCCGTCGGTGTTATTTTTAACGTAGTAGAGGGAAGTAGGATACACAGTAACTCCATGTAAGGAAGCTTGCTGAATTAACCATTCTTCTGAATGCTTCAGATGTACTTTGACTAATACGTACAAACCAGATTGTTCTCCAATAATGGATATATTTTGAGCGAATTGCTCTTTTAAAGCGGATACTAAGTGCTGCATTTTTCTTTTATAAACTAGGCGCATGCGTTTAATATGTCTACTCCATTCTCCCTCTTCCATAAATTTAGCCATTGTAAGCTGGCTAAGCAGGGATGTAGTAGCTTCAAAATGAAGAAACTGATTTTTATAACGATTTAAAAGTGGCTGTGGCAAGACCATATAACTTAAACGAATTCCTGGAAGAAAGGACTTCGAGAAATTCCCCAAATAAATGACTTTTGCTGAATCAATGGAGGCAAGAGCAGGGAATGGTTTTTGTGTATAGCGAAATTCACTATCATAATCGTCTTCGATAATGTATCCACGCATCTTGTTAACCCAATGAATAATCATTTGCCGTTGTTGGATAGACATGCTTACTCCAATTGGACTTTGATGGGAAGGAGTTACATAGATTAATCTTGATTTCATTTGTTCTAATTGTGAAAGTTCAGCACCTGTTTCATAAACCGGCAAAGTTTCAAACTTAAAGCGATGGAAATGAAAAGCTTCCCTAGCACCGTCGTAACCAGGGTCTTCAACTATAATACTCTGGAATTCATCCTTCAGTATATGTCCAAGGTATACAAGCATTTGTTGGGTACTGCTTCCGATAATAATTGCATTTGCATTTGTTTTCACGCCGCGTGATTGGAATAAATATGTGGAGATTTGTTCCCGCAGGCACTCTTCCCCAAATGGTTCCCCGTATCGAAAGCTATCCTGTAATGTTAATACTTGATTAGCAATTTTCCTCCAAATCTTCAGTGGGAAATGGGTTTGATCAACGGCATCTGCCCTGAAATTTACTACTGGAGGTCTCTTGGACTCAGTCTGCTTTTTATCATAAGAGATTAAGGGTTCCTGAAATAAACGGGGTTCTAACTCATTAGCAAAATAACCTTTTCTGCCCTCTCCGCGAATATACCCTTCAGCAACAAGTTGTTCATATGCAAGTAAAGTTGTATTGCGGCTTACATGTAAAGAATCTGCAAGTTGACGAATGGAGGGTAATTGCTCATTTGCCAGAATGTCTCCTTGTTCAATATATGATTTAAATTTCTCATAGATTTGTTTGTATTTTGGGGCGTTATCATTGAACGTAAAAATGGTATTATTCATTTGCATTCCCTCTGACATGTATTTTTGTTTATTATTGTACCTTTTTTTATGTCAACTTGTATAATAATATTTTTTTATCGAATAGTTATTTTTAAAATTCAAAACAAGTTGAAAGGAAGATTGCTGTGTACATTCCTAAGCAATATCGTATGAAAAATGAAGAAGCAGTTCAAATTATGAAGTCCAACCCGTTTGCCTTATTAGTTACTGTTAATGAACATCGTCCTTTGGCTACTCATATTCCTTTGGAAATTCGCGAAGACGAAGGAAAAATCTATGCAACTGGGCATATTGCATATGGAAACATGCAGAAAAAGACTTTAGTCAACAATAGTGATGTGTTACTGATTTTTCAAGGGCAGCACGCTTACATTTCATCAAGTTGGTATCAGTGCGAAGAGGTTCCTACATGGGACTATCTAGCTATACATGCGTATGGATCAGCGCGTTTAATCACTGAAGACGAGCTGATTTCCTCCTTGGATACTATGCTTAATCATTATGAGGGTCACCGGGAAAATGGCCGGACCTGGGAAACCTTTGATCCAGAGTTGATAAAGAGTGAAATGAAAGGAATAGTGGGCTTTGAAATTGAAATCACATCTATTCAAGCTGCAGCCAAAATGAGTCAAAATCGTAATGACACCGATTACAAAGCGATTATTACAGAGCTTGAAAAATCAAATGAACAAGGGGAAATTCAGGTTGCGCAATGGATGCGTGAGCAAAGGAAAGGGTTAATTGAATGATTGGCATATTACTAGGGTTTGCTGTGGCAAATGCAAAAATGGTGTTTATCATTTAGGTAAATACCATTCCTTACAGACAAGAGTTTATAAAACAGTTGGAACAGATTCCTTTTCTAAATGAGAAACAAATCGCCTCCTTGATGAAAGCGAACCTTAAAAAAGTGTAACCTTCCTTTCACCATCAAGGAGGAGCCCAATAAATCATGTGCCAAAATACAATAAGGAGTTGCTTTTTATGGAGTTTTCAAATATTTGGCTATTTGTACTTACTGCTGCTACGTTGTTAATAATACCTGGACCGGCTGTGTTGTATATTATGGCAAGAAGTATTGAACAAGGTAAGAAAGCGGGTATAGTATCAGTTCTTGGTGTATCTCTTGGTGGTTCTGTTCACGTTTTAGCTGGAGCGATTGGAGTTTCAGCGATTCTTATGACATCAGCGACAGCCTTTAATATCGTTAAATGCTTGGGTGCTGTTTATCTAATCTATCTCGGGTGCAGGACTTTATTTTCAACATCTGATCGAACGGCTTCAGCAATTCCAACAGCCCCTCGTAAACGGTCATTAAAGATATTTTACGAATCTGCGCTCGTAGAAGTAATGAATCCTAAGACAGCACTCTTCTTTTTAGCCTTCTTTCCGCAATTCATATCACCTTCGGCCGAATCAGTCACAATACAATTTTTATTTTTAGGAATTATATTTATTATCCTAGCTTTCATTAGTGATGGTCTTTATGCATTTCTTGCAGCAAGTATTAGAAAGCGGATCCTGGGTAGTGAAGTGAATTCTAGGTTGCAGAATCGAATAACTGGTTATTTATATATTGTTCTAGGGGTATTCTCCGCTTTTGCCAGCCCTTCCAAATCATAGAGTGTTTTGATGAAATTTATCGAGTTGCAACACAACAAAAATCGATTCTACTAAGATAATGGGTAAAATGAAATGGAAATATATTTTATGCCTAGATTTATCATTGAAAATGATTTTTGGTCGTTAGTCCCTCATGCAATTGCATGGTCTTACCTCTGTTTGTTGACAAAGGGGGTACTGAATTAAAAAATCTCTTAATGCATATCTTTCATCAAATCATAAAGGAAAGAGAAGTCAATGACAGCTTCAATTTTACGAACCAGGCCCAAAGGTGCAGAGAAGTAATTCATCATTTTTTGTTTTTAATGGGAATAATGAAAGTGAAATTTTGGGAGTGAGATTAGTGTTTATTTGATGCGGCATTTTAGTATTGAGGTACTGTCACATGCCCCGGCTTGATGGCATGTGAGGGTATACCTTTAACATCATTTCTCTTTTATTGTTGTATGAGTTTTTTTGTGCAACGGGTAGTTGAACATTAGCAGGAAACTGCAAGCTACAACTTGGATAACAGTCTAACATCAGTGAAAAAGGGAGCTTGTTTTAAAACAAGCTCCCACTTATAATAAAGTATTGGTTTTACAAGGTTGTGTTATTTTTTATTTCAGGAAATCCTCGGTCGAAATTACATTGGCATACATACCGTTAAGTGCGCTGACAAAGGAATAATGGACCTGTTCAGCTGGAACGACCTTATCTTTATAAGGTAAGTCTCTTGTCGCACATGCATCTTCAATAAGTGTAGTTTCAAAGCCTAGATCCACTGCAGCTCTGACTGTGGCATCAATGCACATATGCGTCATCATACCTACAATCACTAGCTTTGTTACTCCTTTTTCTTTTAATTTGCTTTCTAATTCAGTCTGTAAAAAGCTGTTGGGGAAATGTTTTACGATAATGCTTTCGTGTTCTAATGGTAGAACAGCTTCATTTAGTTTAACTCCATCCGTATTCGGAAGAAAAAAGCCTAACCCAGGATCACTAGCGATATGCTGGACATGAAAAATATTATCTTTGTTATTCTGCCTAAACCATTCAAGAACTTTAGCAGCATTAGCGGCTGCTTTTTCAGGGTTACTTAATTCCATCTTTCCTTTTGGAAAATAGTCATTTTGAATATCGACAATGATTAAAGCTGTGCTCATTATTTCCACCTCTTTAAAAAATTTTAGTACAATATAATGATAAATGATATATTGATTTCTATCGATACTTTGATGAATCACTTTTTTATCAAAGGATTTCATGGTGAAAGGAATTTATTATGGAACTTGATAACATTGATTTTCAAATCCTTCGGTTATTATCCGAAAATTCACGTATTCAATGGAAAGACTTAGGTGAACAAATTCATATGACGGGACAAGCAGTAGGAAACCGGATTAAAAAACTTGAGGAAAATGGAGTAATTAAAGCCTACTCACTAATAGTCGATGAAATGAAATTAGGACTTTCTTATACAGCACTTGTCATTATTTATATGAAAACAGCAAACCATGATTTGTTTATACGTTTTATTAATGATAGAAATGAGATAGTTGAAGCTCACCGAGTATCGGGGGAAGGTTGTTACCATTTAAAAATAAAAGTTAACTCTCAAGAACTATTGAATCTATTTCTTAATAAAATTCTCGATTATGGGAACTATTCTTTATATCTATCAATACAAGAGATTAAGCAACATAATCCGTTGACTGCCACAATATAATAAATATATTTTTATTCTTAAGAAGGTAATGTATCATGTATTCCCGATCATCCTGCATCGTTCCAAGTATGGAGATTTTCGACTGGTATAGTAGCAATGGGAATAGTCTTTTTAAATATCGTAGATCCGGAAGGGAAAAGTAAAACGTTAGATGATTATGCGCTTGCTGATGTTGGTGTTGGAATGGTTGAAATAGTAATTGTTAGTTCTGCTCCTGAATTGATGATGACGGACCAACATTGGTTGTTTACGTTAGTTACCGTAGTAGCAGGATCTGCTATCTTATTATTCCCAAAATTGCGAGGAATGTGGGTAAAACCAGGAATCCGCTAAATAGATATAGTGTAGGCTTAAACAAGGGGATAGATTGTTAAAGAAGATGGTCAATGAACTTAATCTGTCATGAAACCAAACCCGAAGGTGGAAGTTAATTAATGTATCGAGGAAATTAGTACTGTTCTTTTAATCCGGTTGCACAACATTTTGTTTTTTACTGGGTTAATCAAGTGAAACGATCGTACCTGTTCCATTTTGTTCATCCACGTGCTCAATGTGGTACTTTCCTCGTTGCGGGTTACGTTAGCCATAATTGTTGATTAAGCAATTTCTTCTGCTCGTTTAGCTACCCCATTTGGTTTGCAACAATTATAATATTTGTTCCAATTTCCTTAAGAATGTTTTATTAAAATAATCCAAGAGTCCTTACTTAACTAAGAGGTTGCTGTGGCAGCCTTTTTTGTATGAAAACACAA
>NZ_JAGGQC010000054.1:0-23759 GCF_018613455.1 Bacillus sp. ISL-78 | reverse complement strand
GAGGGTGTAGGGCAGCTTGAAACCTCAAGCATACCCCACATACCCTATATCATTCAGAAGGTCACAGCCAGCGATATTACTTAGTTATTTCAATCAATAAGTCTCCAGTACTGATCGCTTCTCCATCTTTCACATAAATATCCTTGATGGTCCCGGAGTATGGTGCTTGCACGGTAGTTTCCATTTTCATCGCTTCCGTAATGATCAGGTGATCACCCTGCTTGACCTGATCGCCTTTCTCGACCACTACACGAATTACCGTACCTGGCATTGTCGCACCGAGTTGTTCTTTATTTTTTGGATCAGCTTTTAGTTTTGATACAACGGAAGATTTAATGTTTTCATCCTTGATGATCACTTCACGTGATTGACCATTCAGCTCAAAATATACAACCCGTGTTCCATCAGCCAATGGCTGGCCGATTGAAACCAATTTTACGATAAGCGTTTTACCCTTTTCAATTTCAACTTCGATTTCTTCCCCTAGCCTCATGCCATATAAGAAAGTCGCGGTATCGAGGTTGGAAACATCGCCAAACAGCTCAATCGTTTTATTGTAGTCCAGGAATACTTTCGGATATAGGGCATATGCAAGCACATCGAAATCAGTGACTGACCGGCCCAATTCCTTGTTTAATTCTTCTTTAAGTGCTGCAAAGTCCACTTCTTCCAATAACTCACCCGGTCTTACCGTTATAGGTTTCTTCCCTTTCAGGATAACTTCCTGAAGCTCCTTAGGGAATCCTCCAACTGGCTGACCTAGATAGCCTTCGAATAACTCTATGACTGAATCAGGGAAATCGACGGATTTGCCCTTTGTCAGAACATCCTCTTCAGACAGGTTATTTTGTACCATGAATAAAGCCATGTCCCCAACAACTTTGGATGAAGGAGTCACTTTAACGATATCGCCGAACATTACATTGACGCGCTGATACATCTCTTTCACTTCATGCCAGCGGTCCCCCAGCCCAACTGCTTTGGCTTGTTGCTGCAGATTACTATATTGACCGCCCGGCATTTCGTGTTTGTAAACCTCGGTATGAGGTGCATTCATTCCGCTTTCGAAGTCATGATAGAATTTCCTGACCTCACCCCAGTATTCTCCTAAACGCTCTAGTGAATCGACTTTCAACTTAGGCTGTCTGCTTGAACCCTCCAATGCATAATGAAGTGTTTGTACACTTGGCTGCGAAGTCAGTCCAGCTAAAGATCCAATCGCCGTATCAACGATATCCACACCAGCTTCAATCGCTTTAGAATACATGTAAATTCCATTTCCGCTTGTATCATGAGTATGCAGATGAATCGGAAGGGATGTCGATTCTTTCAGTTCCGAGACAAGGCGGTAAGCAGCATCAGGCTTCAAGAGGCCGGCCATATCCTTGATCGCTAAAATATGGGCACCGGCTTGTTCCAATTCCACCGCCATATTTTTATAGTAGTCGATATTATACTTGCTGCGTGATGGATCATTCAAATCCCCTGTATAACAAATGGCAGCTTCCGCAATTTTGCCGGATTGACGGACTGCATCAATAGCCAATTCCATCCCTTTAACCCAGTTTAAACTATCGAAGATACGGAAAACATCAATGCCTGCATCCGCTGATTTCTCTACGAATTCACGAATGACATTATCAGGGTAATTTTTATAACCAACTGCATTTGAAGCCCTTAACAGCATTTGTAATAGGACATTCGGTGCTTTTTTCCTGAAACTTAACAGCCTGTCCCATGGATCTTCTTTCAAGAAGCGATATGCGACATCGAAAGTTGCCCCGCCCCACATTTCCATTGAAAATAAATCAGGAAGCAGTTTTGCTGTAGGTTCGGCGATATCAAGGATATCTTTCGACCTAATTCTCGTCGCCAGTAAAGATTGATGTGCATCACGGAAAGTCGTATCGGTGATCAATACCTCTTTCTGTTCTTTGATCCATTTGACCAGTCCCTCTGCTCCTTGCTCTTCAAGTATATTTTTTGTACCCGAGATAAGCGGCAGGCCACCAACATTCGGAATTGGGGCTGGATCAAAAACTGGTTTTTTCTTTTTCTCGACTCCTGGGAATCCATTGACGGTCACATTTCCGATATATGAAAGCATTTTTGTCCCACGGTCTTTTCTAATTGGGAAGTTAAATAATTCCGGTGTTGAATCAATGAATGATGTATCATATTCCCCATTTATGAATTTTTCATGTTTTACAACGTTTTCAAGGAAGGGGATATTTGTTTTAATACCACGAATCCTGAATTCCTTAAGGTTACGAACCATTTTGGAAGCTGCCTGCTCAAATGAAAGCGCATGAGTAGAAAGTTTAACGAGAAGGGAATCGTAATAAGGTGTGATGACCGCACCTTGGAACCCATTCCCTGCGTCCAGACGGACACCGAATCCCCCACCGGAGCGGTACACCATCATTTTCCCGGTATCAGGCATGAAATTATTCAATGGATCCTCGGTCGTCACCCTTGATTGAATCGCATATCCATGAGTTTTAATTCCTGCTTGTTCGGGAATCCCGATCTTTTTGCCATGGAGCTCATGCCCTTCAGCCACCATGATTTGGGATTGAACGATATCAATGCCCGTAATCATTTCAGTGATCGTATGCTCAACCTGCACGCGCGGATTGACTTCAATAAAGTAAAATTCGCCATTTGCGACAAGGAACTCTACCGTACCAGCGTTTACATAATCAATATTTTTAGCCAGCTTGACGGCTGCTTCACAAATCCTTTCCCTTAAATCTTCGGAAAGGGAAACGGAAGGTGCCACTTCCACAACTTTTTGATGCCGTCTCTGAACGGAACAGTCTCGCTCATATAAATGGACGATATTCCCATGAGTATCGGCCAAAATCTGAACTTCGATATGCTTCGGATTTTGTATGAATCTCTCTACATAGACTTCATCATTACCAAAAGCTGCTTTAGCTTCTGATTTTGCGCGATCATAAGCCTCTTCAACTTCTTCGATTTTTCCGACAATTCGCATTCCGCGTCCGCCGCCGCCTAATGAGGCTTTTATAATAATTGGAAAACCGTATTGTTCACCAAATTCCTTGACTTCTTCAACACTGGTCACAGGTCCATCGCTACCAGGGATAACCGGAATATCCGCCAGTTCAGCTTGTGTTCTAGCTTTTACTTTGTCACCAAACATATCTAGGTGTCTTGATTCTGGTCCGATGAAGATTATGCCCTCTTCCTCACAACGTTTCGCAAATTCAATATTTTCTGAAAGGAAACCATAACCGGGATGAATCGCATCGACGCCACTCATTTTGGCAATCGCAATTATGCCTTCAATATCCAGGTATGCATCAATCGGCTTTTTTCCTTCCCCGACCAAATATGCCTCATCCGCTTTATATCTGTGATAAGAACCATAATCTTCCTTTGAATAGATTGCAACTGTGTGAATGTCTAATTCCGTACAAGCCCGAAAAATCCTTATCGCTATTTCCCCGCGATTTGCCGCAAGTACTTTTTCTATACGTTTCCCCATTGCTACCACCCTAATCAATATGTATTTTTATTGAATATATAGAAAAAAAGCGTGAAAGATTTCCACCACTTTTTATTCATGAATTGATTTCCCAAATAAGGAGTCCAATCTGTTTGAGCTCATTTTATCGCTGATGTAATTATTTCGATATATTTTATATTTTCGTTTTTTACATCCGATAAAGACTAAAAAGAGCCCTATACCATTAACAAATTTAAATTTAGCTATAATAATATATTATCAATTTGATTTAACATTCAATTAATATAACAATAATACTAAAATTAACTGAATACAATAAAAAAATAAAAAATTACATATATTCGTATAAAAAAACAGGGAATTAGCTCTGACTCCCCTACTATCGATTCATTAGTGACCAAAGCCATATGACCGGAAAATCCCACATGTTCAATGCATGATTGGGAATTTTTTCCAAATAAGAAGATGACCATTGAACTTAAATCGAAAATTCAAAAGAATAAGAAAACTGAAATTGAGCTTCTGTGAATTAATTAGTATGTCACTATTGGATATAGTATAACACTATTCATTAATTGTGTATATAAATAAAAAACTCAAACAATCATCGAGATTTGTTTGAGTTAGTATGTTTTATCTATTATTTTTTTAACGATGCTTCATGCAAAACTGACAATTCCTGTTCAAGGCTTTCCAAAAGGGATTTACCCTCGGTCTCCTCTACCAAACCTAAGCGTACGGCAAAATCGATTTCTCGTGATAGGCCGAACATTTGCGTATCAAGTACCTCTTCATATAAAGGACATTGGGGCATAGTGAGATTTTCCATTTGAACTTTTATCAGTTTTAGAATCTTGTCAGCATCTGCTTTTAATAAAGCATAAGCTTTTTCTCGATGATTGACAAGCATATCAGATGCCATGTTAAATCCCCCCGCTCAGAGCGATTAAATCTTATCTCTAAATTCTACCTTTAGTTTTGTTAAAAAGCAAGGACATTGACAAACAATTTGCCATTGAGATATCACGATCACCTCTTAAATGAATATACCCAGCCATGGAATTAGTTCACCATCTTGAAGATGTGACATTTCAATTATAATTGATTATAATCATTAAAGAGCAACAGAAAGGAATGAGATATTTGGAACCCATCGTATTTATAAATGGAAAAGTGAAATATCCAATTACGCTAGATCCTGGAGTATGGATTTTTGATGACCGTAAAGTTGAAATCGATACATATTTCCATGCTGAAAGAGTCCAAGTCAATGAATTAGAAGAATATACGATTGCCGCCTCCAAACATTGGCAAAAAGAAATACAGGAAGGCGCAATAATGCCACCCACAATAAAAACGGAACGAAAGTTCGAGAAGCAAAGATTGCTGGAAGGGACTTTCGGCATTCCTTTTGAACCGTTTTTAAAAAACGCCGAACCTGAAAATGGGGTGACTGAAGTCATCGTTACAACCGATGATGAGGAGCTTAAATTCCCGTTGGCAACGGCACTTGAATTTTTCCTGGGCTTTTCCAAGGATGGAAAGCCGCTTAAAATAGCCGAGGGAGGCCCCCTGGAAATTTATTTCGGAGACGCTTCCAACATAAATGATCCGATAAAAAATGTACGGTCATTCACCGTTAAATAAGACTTCGTTCATTCTTGCCAAAAACAATCGGCAAGGGAAATTCCTTGCCGATTGCATTATAAAAGTGTAGCTGCCAGTTGTGCCAATCCCGATCTTTCCCCTTTTATCAATTTAACATGGCCGGCAATACGCTCGGTCTTGAATTTTTCCACAACATATGTCAAACCATTATTATATTCATCTAAATAAGGATGATCTATTTGCTCCGGGTCCCCCATCAAGACAATTTTGCTCCGTTCCCCGACCCTCGTCAAGATTGTCTTGACCTCATGTTTCGTTAAGTTCTGTGCTTCATCGATGATGATGAACTGATCCGGTATGCTCCTTCCCCTGATATAGGTGAGGGCTTCAACTTCGATCGAACTCATTCCTGCTAAAATCGCATCCAATTCCCCAGGTTTCTTCGTATTGAACAGAAATTGGAGATTATCAAAAATAGGCTGCATCCATGGTCTTAATTTTTCTTCTTTTTCCCCTGGCAGATAACCAATATCTTTACCGACCGGAACAATGGGCCTGGCAACCAAAAGTTTCTTATATTGTGACAAATCTTCAGTTTGCATCAATCCTGTTGCCAATGCCAATAAAGTCTTGCCTGTCCCCGCCTTGCCAATGAGCGTCACAAGCTGGATATCCGAACGAAGCAATAAATCAAGGGCCATTGTCTGCTGGACATTTCTCGGTTTAATTCCCCAAATATGCTCCCCTTCATACATCAATTTCTTAACCGACCTGCAGTTCTCATCCACTATCCCAATCGCCGAAGCTGAACTGCCCAGAGTGTCCTTCATCAACAGGAATTGGTTTGGATAATATGCATCTTTTGTCAGTTTTTCCAGTGAAAGAAAACTTTTTTCATAAAACTTATTCAGGTTATCAATCGATACATACACTTCTTTGTGCCCAGCGTATATATGATCCAGTTCTACAACGCGATCATTTAAAAAGTCCTCTGCCTCTAGACCGATGGCGTCTGCTTTAACCCTGACGAGAGTATCTTTGCTAACCAGAATGACCGTTTTTCCATCTTCCTTCGTCTCTTCTTCCAAAGATAAATTTTTCGCGACTGCCAATATCCTGTTATCATTCGTTTTCTCAACAAAAATTTCCTGAAGTTTGTGAAATGAACGGTGGTTGAGTTCAATCCTTATGCTGCCTCCATTATGAAGCGGAATGCTCTGATGCAGCTTTCCTTTTTCACGAAAGCTATCGATCAATTTCGATACTTGCCTGGCATTCCTTCCGATTTCATCCATATACCTTTTTTTTGAATCCAATTCTTCTAATACGACTGCTGGAATGACAACTTCATTATCTTCGAATGAATAAATCGAATACGGATCCTGCAACAGGACATTCGTATCTAAAACATAGATTTTTTTCCCCAATATGACGCCTCCTGCCTGCTCTATAGGATATGTCTTACCATTTACTACACTCAGCAGTTATGTAGCGGACGAGACTGTTGATAAAATATATGTTCCTTTGCATAAAGATAGAAGAACATTTACAGACTATAAAGAAAACTTCCAGCAAAGAATGCCATCCCCAACATTGATTGAACCATGTTTCACTGCATTCTATAATGGCAACAGACTTGGTCGGTGGTGAACAGGCTGGAACCAATGTAAAACATTTAAGGAGGCTGTACATTGCAAAAAATCATATTGTCGCTCACTGCTGTTCTGATGATGACAGGTTGCGCAACGGATAATAAAAATGAAGTGTCTGAAAATAATGCGCAAAACAATATAACGAAAGTCAATAATACGACCATTAAGGAAGCAGACAGGAAAACAGGTCAGCAAACAGCGGAAAGACTCACCGGTTTGGCTAAATCCATTCCAGAGGTGAACGATGCCACCGCAGTCGTCCTTGGCAAATACGCCATTGTCGGAATAGATATTGACCAAGATATTGAGCGTTCACAGGTTGGAACGATAAAGTACTCAGTGGGCGAAACTTTAAAACATGATCCTGACGGCGCAAATGCCATCATTGTCGCTGACCCGGATTTGAATGAGCGGATCAGGGAGGTTGCCAGGGATATTAAAGACGGCAAACCCGTAACAGGCATATTAAATGAACTGGCTGATATCACAAGCCGAATCATCCCGGAGGTTCCTGGTGATATTTTAACCCCAACGCCATCTAAGAACATCGAAAAGGAAAAAAATAAACTTGATGATAATACGGAAAGAAAAGAACTCGATAAAGAGCAAAATGATCAATCCAATCACTTTAAAGAATGAATTTACCCGACCCGAAATGAATCTTCGGGTCTTTTTCATACCCAACAATCAACGTTCAACTGTTTGTTTCACTTTATCCTCGTTTTACCATAAAAATATTGGTATACTTAAAAGCATATTCAAATTGAAGTGAGGTTCAACTAATATGAAGGTTAAATGTGTAATATGCGATCAAATTGAATCTATACCTGACGATAGCCCGGAAGCGAAGAAACTTCGAAACCGTCCTATACATACCTATATGTGCAATACATGTAACCAACGCATAGAAGAGCGTACGAACGAGCGGATTGCTACCGGTAACTTCCGTCTTTACCGGACGATCAAAAATGAAGATGAATGGTAGAACAACAATAAAGTTACCCTGATTGGCATGATCAATGGACTTCTGCTTGGATGGATAATGAAGTGGGTCGAAATGCTATCCGGTAAAAAAGTGTATAAGCTTTTTTTGAATTTGGATTTCCTCCCCCTAATTGGAGCCGTTTCCTGGAGTGAGGAATCATTATTCTTTTTCCACCTCCTTTTCTCACTGGCAATTACGTATAGTTACGTTTATATTCTGCATCCTTTGAAAGTTTTCAGGAAATGGAACAAATACGCACTTGCTTTTATCACGATCATTCCCGCCATCATGCTTTACTTCCCACTATCGGCGCTGTCAAAAACAGAAGCTATCTTGTCCTTCTTTCTGATTTGACAGCTTTCTTTTTGTGGACAATCTTACATCTTTTTTACGAACTTTCCCTCCCTAAAGCAATATAAAAAAAGAACCGTGCGTAAATCGCACGGTTCTTTTTATCATTACTCGATATTTTTATACTTTTCTGGCTCTAACTGAATTTGTTCTAACATGATATCAATCAATTCAATCGGATAACGCTGCTTTTTCATTTCGTCTCCCAAAAGGTACTCGACGAAATAAAAAGGTTCTGTTTTTGTAACCGAATCGATTTTCACCTGATGATCGTCTTTCAGCATCTGCATGAAAAACATTTCTGTATCGCGTGCAGCTGAATCATCAGGCCTTGCATCACAGACAACTTTGATCGTCAACCAATTGTATAAAGCATCCTGTAATGATTTCATCATCTTAAGCCTGTTCTTCTTTTCTCGAATTATGAAGACGGATCCTATAAATCCCCAGAACAAGCGAAGCGATGACTAATGCCTCCCCCATAGGGAGAAACACCGCAAAGAAAGAAAGAAGGGTACATCCAAGTGCCATTATCACATAAATGACCACATTTTTTAGCAATGGTAACTTTTTGGCAAAACCTAATTGATAGACAAGGATGCATAATCCAAAGACCGTCAAATATAAATACCACATTCCTGCTTCAGGATTTTCATCCACTCTGTACAATGCTGCAAAAAATGATAATCGCTCTTGGATATCCAATCTTTTCTCCTCCTCTTGCTATTTATTTTTCTTCAACAGCAACTTTTTTTCTTTTAGCTGCTCTTTCACGCTCGTTTTTATCTAGAATTTTTTTACGAAGGCGGATTGATTCCGGAGTTACTTCACAGTACTCGTCATCGTTCAAATATTCCAGAGCTTCTTCAAGGGACATGATTCTTGGTTTTTTCATGGAAGAAGTTTGGTCTTTATTTGCTGAACGCATATTTGTCATTTGTTTCGCTTTAACGATATTAACAGTCAAATCGCTATCACGGTTATGTTCCCCGACGATCATGCCTTCATAAATATCCGTACCTGGCTCAACGAAAATAACACCGCGGTCTTCTACTTGCATAATACCGTATTGTGTAGTTTTTCCTGATTCCATGGATACAAGTACACCTTGGCGTCTTCCGCCGACTTGACCTTGTGCCATTGGTTGATAGCTGTCAAATGAATGGTTCATGATACCATATCCGCGTGTAATCGTTAAGAACTCAGTTGAATAGCCAATAAGTCCGCGAGCTGGGATCGTGAACAGTAAACGAACTTGACCGCTTCCGCTGTTGATCATATCCAATAATTCACCTTTACGGGCTCCCATTGATTCCATGATCGAACCAGTATGCTCCTCAGGTACGTCGATTTGTACACGTTCAACCGGCTCACAACGGACACCATCAATCAAACGAACGATAACTTCCGGTTTAGAAACTTGCAGTTCATAACCTTCACGTCTCATGTTTTCGATCAGGATGGAAAGGTGAAGCTCCCCACGACCTGAAACAATCCAGACATCCGGAGAATCGGTATTTTCGACTCTTAAGCTGACATCAGTCTGCAATTGGTTTCTCAAACGCTCTTCAATTTTACGAGCTGTAACGAATTTACCTTCACGGCCTGCGAATGGGCTGTTATTTACAAGGAAAGTCATTTGTAATGTTGGCTCGTCAATACGCAGGATAGGTAGAGCTTCAGGGTGCTCGGTCGGACAAACCGTTTCCCCTACGTTAATATCCTCCATACCAGAAACGGCGATTAAATCACCGGCAACGGCTTCTTGGATTTCAACTTTCTTCAAGCCAATATAACCAAAGATTTTCGTTACACGGAATTGTTTAACCTTCCCATCAAGTTTCATTAATGAAACTTGTTGACCTACATGCATTTTACCGCGGAATACACGGCCAACGCCAATACGACCTACATAATCATTATAGTCAAGTAAAGCCACTTGGAATTGAAGCGGTTCATCTGAGTTATCAATTGGTGCAGGGATCGTTTCGACGATTGTTTCGAAAAGTGGGGTCATGTCTTCTTCTTGTTTAGCAGGATCTGAATCCAAGCTAGCAGTACCAGCGATACCTGAAGTGAAAACAACTGGGAAGTCTAATTGTTCTTCTTCAGCTCCTAGTTCGATGAATAAGTCAATTACTTCATCGACCACTTCATTTGGACGTGCAGAATCTTTATCGATTTTGTTCACGACAACGATTGGCGTGATCTTTTGTTCCAATGCTTTTTTCAACACGAAGCGAGTTTGCGGCATACAGCCTTCATATGCATCAACAACAAGAAGAACGCCATCAACCATTTTCATGATCCGTTCCACTTCACCACCAAAGTCGGCATGACCAGGTGTATCCAAAATATTGATTCTTGTATCTTGGTATTGAACTGCTGTATTTTTCGCAAGAATCGTAATTCCGCGTTCTTTTTCAATCGCATTAGAATCCATCGCACGTTCTTCCACATGTTCATTTTCACGGAAAGTACCAGATTGCTTTAGCAACTGATCCACTAACGTCGTTTTACCATGGTCAACGNNCTTAATTTCAAAAAATTCACTCCTAAAAAAGTTTGTGTAAAACGTATCACTAGTATTAACTTACATATTATATCACAAACATACTAGAAACAAATACAGAAATTATGTACAATAGATATATTAGGGGTGATATTAATGAACATTAAATGGAATTTCTTAATATTAGCGGTATTGGCAACATCCAGCATTGGCTCCATTGGCATCTTCATTGCTGAAAAAAGCTTGATTGGAATATTAGCTGCAATCGTTATTCTATGCGGAATCATGGGGTTTGGTTTCACTCAAAAGAAGAAATTACGTGAAGCCGGGAAGTTATAATATAAAAAACTCGCTGACAGACAGCGAGTTTTTTTTGTTAATTATTTCTATCCGAGACTTTTATCATGGCCGCAATCAGTCCTTGATACTAACGGCTGGAGTTTCCTGATAAGTATTTGTCAAATACTTCTTTGTGCAGCCCTGGTTTTGATACGAAAAGTGAATCGCCTTTTAAAAAATCCAATTTGTCACCTTTAATATTACTAACTTCCCCGCCCACTTCCTCGACCAGTAAAACTCCCCCGGCAAAGTCCCAAGGCATGAGTCTCATGGTTATGTATGCATCAACCCTTCCAGCGGCCACGAATGCCAGCTCCAACGCTGCCGAGCCATAAGAACGTGTTCCTCTTGCATCCCGGACTAGCGGTGCCAAAAGACTCGGGTCGATCCTCCGGTTTTCCGTTACCCAGCTTGCATTAATGGAAATGATCGCTTTGCTTACCGATGCCTCTTCAAGAGATGGGAGCCTTTGTTCATTCATAAATGCTCCTTGTCCCTTAATCGCATGATATAATTCATCACTAAAGACATCATAAACCATGCCAATCTTTCCAATGCCATCCACATAAACCCCAAGGGAAATCGCAAAATTCCTCTGTTGATGAATGAAATTCAAAGTCCCATCGATTGGATCGATGATCCAAACCGTACCTTTTAGGTCTTTAATATCATTGCCCATTCCCTCTTCACCAAAAATGCGGTGTTCTGGAAAAACTTCGCCGATTTTTTCGCAAAAAAACTTTTCTATCCCCTTATCCATATTAGTTACCAAATCATTCGGATTCGTTTTCATTTCAATATTCAACTTGGTTTTGAAGGACGCCCTTAGCCTAGTACCGGCTTCTTTCATCCATAACTTCGCATATGTATCCATTTCCTTGACCGATGCCATTATAATATCCCCGTCCTTTATGATCAGAAACTACATTAAAATGATCCTCTTTTAAAGATTAAAGCAAATATAGCTTACCTTCAAGCTTTTAACATCTTAAATTTTCCATTTTTTTAACTGATGAGGAAAGAAGGTCCCTTGACTGCCCATCCATAAATCGTAATCATGATTTAGCCAGCAAGAATATTCCCCTTTACTTGACGTTCCCCTTCCTTATAAAAGGGATTCGAGACAAAATGAAATTCCACCTTATATATATTGGACATTTAATGAAAAACGGACACATTATTTTTTAATAAAATAAAGTGTCCGTTCATCTATAATAAAATTCCTTGTATTGAAATTGATTCATTTCCTTAATTCATTCTCCTTCAAGGTCTCTCTGCAGCCAATCATTTACAAGGCTTTCAGTTTCAACAATTCCAAGCGGATGCGTTCTAGTCTTTGCTTGCATTGTGACCTCTTTTGGTCATTCTCTTCACCGATTGCTTCAAAAAGGGTTGCTAATTCATAGTCCATTTCCATTCTTAACACTGCAGCTCTATGTCTTTCAACTTCTTTAGCTTTTAATGCTTGGTTCATGACTTGTTTCATAATTAACATTCTCCCTTCGTTAATTAACGTAATTTTCTGAATTTATATTATCATATGACTTCCTACCTCAAATAGCAACTAATTTGTGCTATAACCTATAAGGAATTTTACATTGCCAACCCGAATCGTATTTTTTAAATTTTACTTTTACTTATGCTACAATATGTGCAGATATTACGGTAGGAGAGATGAAAATGAATATAGAAAGTTTTACAGCAGATGATTTTGATGTTTTTAAAATTGATGGATTGGAACCGCGCATGGATGCTTTAAAAGAACGGATCCAGCCTAAATTACAAGCCCTAGGAGAGTACTTTTCTCAAAAGCTCTCAGTTATGACCGGCGATGAAATGCACCCTCAAGTTGCAAAGCATGCTAGACGGACAGTGAATCCCCCTAATGATACATGGGTTGCTTTTGCTGCCAATAGCAGAGGTTATAAAATGATGCCGCATTTCCAAATCGGGTTATGGGAAACGCATATGTTCATCTGGTATGCCGTCATTTACGAAGCCCCTAATAAACTGGAAATCGGAAAGCATCTGGAGCAGCAGGCAGACCGATTGGTGAATAGCATTCCCTCTCATTATGTTTGGTCAATGGACCATACAAAACCTGATGTCATCCCTCATGATGGTCTTGGAGTAGATGATTTGAATTCAATGTTCACCCGTTTGCAAACGGTAAAGAAAGCCGAAATCCTATGCGGTATAAAAATATCCCGTGATGACGCTATTAAGTTAAAAAATGATGATTTCATTGAAACCATTCAAGATGCGTTTGAACATCTTTTACCCTTATATCAACTAAATTAAACACATTGGTTCCTATTCGGATCCAACAATAACTGGAAAATATAAAAGGAGAGCCAAAGAGCTCTCCTCAGACTGTAGGCAAACTCGATAATTATTGGGTTTGTCTACAGTTTTTTTAGGTTCTTTTGCCTATAAACTAAGGCCAGCCTGGGAATCTCTCCATCCCTATTTTTGCACTAAACCTTTGCTTGCTTGAATCAAGTCTCTAATTCGGTCTTCCTTGTCTGTCTCGAAGCATTCGATGATCTTGCTGCCGACAATGACTCCATCGCAGTATTGTATGGCATCACGGATATGTTCTGGAGTCGATATGCCGAACCCGGCAAGAACGGGAACCGGACTTATCTCTTTTACCTTCTTTAAATAGCCTCCAAGTTCTTCTCCGAAGGCGTCACGGGCACCTGTGATGCCTTTGACTGTAACTGCGTAGATGAAGCCCTCCGCCCCTGCGGTTATCTCAGTGATGCGCTCTTGCGGAGATGTGAGTGTCACAAGTCGGATAAGAACGATCCCTGCAGTTTTGATTGATGAAAAGATGGCTTCTTCTTCAATCGGTAAATCGGGGATGATGCACCCGGAAATTCCTGCTTGAAGACAGTCAGTCGTAAACTCTTTAAGTCCATATGCCAGGATTGAATTCGTATATCCCATTAAAATAATGGGGATGTTCACATCCTTTTTGATTTCCATTACTTTTTTCAGGACATCTTTTAAAGTTGTTCCATTTTTCAAAGAACGGATTCCAGCTTGTTGGATAACGGGTCCATCAGCGACAGGGTCAGAGAAAGGTATACCTAGTTCAACGGCAGTCGCCCCGCTGTTTTCAAGGAAAAGAAGCTGGCTCTTTAACCGATCAAGACCTCCATCACCTGCCATGATATATGGTATGAACGCTTTTTCCTGCTTTGTTTGGCATTCTTCAAGTGCATTTGTCAATTTATTCATGTTCACTACCCCCCATCAATGATTGGACCGTTTCAACATCCTTATCACCACGGCCGGACAGGCAAATCACCAGTCCTGTTCCTTTCTCCATTTCTTTAGCAAGCTTTAAACCATAGGAAATGGCATGTGAACTTTCTAAAGCAGGGATGATCCCTTCCTCCCTTGAGAGCATCGCTAGGGCTTCCAGGGCTTCATCATCGGTTACTGAAGTATATTCCACCCGATTCGTATCTTTTAAGTAACTATGTTCAGGCCCTACCCCTGGATAATCCAGCCCTGCCGAAATAGAATGTGCCTCCTGGATCTGACCGTCCTCGTTCTGCAAAACATACATGAATGCCCCGTGGAGCACCCCAGGTTTCCCTTTCGTCAAACTTGAAGCATGTAACGGTGTATTAAGTCCATGCCCTGCCGCTTCCACTCCGTATAACTTTACCGTTTCATCCTCAATGAAGGGATAAAACATCCCCATTGCATTACTTCCTCCGCCTATGCATGCAACTACTGCATCCGGCAGGGAATGAACCGCCTCAGAATATTGACGTTTTGTTTCATTCCCTATCACGCTTTGAAAATCACGGACAATAACGGGGAATGGGTGCGGACCAAGAACTGATCCCATTATATAATGGGTGTCATCCACATTAGCCACCCAATATCGTAACGCTTCATTTACTGCATCCTTCAGTGTCCCGCTTCCTTGTGATACAGATATGACCTTGGCTCCCAAAAGCTCCATCCTGAATACATTCAATTTCTGTCTCCTGATATCTTCTTCCCCCATAAAGATGATGCATTCCAACTTCAGCAAAGCACACACAGTCGCCGTTGCAACCCCGTGCTGTCCTGCACCCGTTTCGGCAATCACTTTTTTCTTGCCCATTTTCTGAGTCAGCAAAGCCTGGCCGATCGTATTATTTATTTTGTGGGCTCCGGTATGATTCAAGTCTTCGCGCTTCAGATAAATATCTGCACCACCAGCCAATCTCGTTAAGTTCTCCGCAAAATAAAGAGGGGTTTCCCGTCCGATATATTGTTTCAGGTAATAACTTAGCTGCCTTTGGAATTCTGGATCATTTTTAGATTGTTCATATACTTCTTCAAGCTCCGTAATCGCCGCCATTAAAGTTTCTGGAACGAAGCGGCCTCCATATGCTCCAAAATGTCCAGTTTTATCAGGCTGTGTATAAGTATTCATCTATTCATTCCTCTTTTCCGGCTGTATTTTTTGCCTCATTGATAAATGCTTTTATTT
The DNA here is from genome assembly GCF_018613455.1 of Bacillus sp. ISL-78. Lineage (NCBI taxonomy): Bacteria > Bacillati > Bacillota > Bacilli > Caryophanales > Bacillaceae > Bacillus > Bacillus sp. ISL-78. Next base: position 8,315 of record NZ_JAGGQC010000054.1, on the reverse strand, counting down.
TTACAGCATCTTTTAATCCGTTTGTTTCAACACCACTTGCTACGTCAACTGCGAATGGTGAAACGGCATTAATCGCTTTTACGACGTTTTCCGGAGTCAGCCCACCGGCTAGAATTACCTTCTCCAATGGCAGATCAGCTTTTCGAATCATATCCCAATCCAAAGTCAATCCCTTGCCGGATGCGCTCTTAGGAAGATCGACCAATAGATAATCCGCTGGGTATTCATGCAGGTTTTCAAGGTCTTTCTCTGAATGGATGGCAAAGGCCTTGATCACCGGCAGGGGCATTCTGCGGGCAAAGCTGGCAGACTCGTTACCATGAAGCTGAATATAATCCAATCCCGCAATTTCAGCACTTTTTATCACTTCTTGTTCAGTTTGATTGGCAAACACTCCTACTTTTTTAACATGACCAGCTAGATTCGCTCCGAAATCTCCTACTATCTTCGGCTCAACCTTCCTGCTGCTCTCGGCAAAAATGAAACCAATGAAGTCTGCCCCGGAACTAACAGCAGTCCGAGCAGCTGCCAAAGTCTTTATCCCACAGATTTTCACTAACATATTAATCTCCTTATATACTCATTTGAAGTTCGGCCATCTTGTGCGGAAGATTTGATGCAGTCATGAGTGTCTCACCGACCAAAACCGCTTTTGCACCAGCAGCCTTCACACGCATCACGTCTTCTTTTGTTTTGATCCCACTTTCACTGATAATGATATGGCGTTTAGGATCAAGTAACTTCGCCAGTCGTTCCGTTACAGCCAAATCCACTTTGAAGGTCTTTAAATTCCGATTATTAATCCCTATGAGCTCTGCATTCAGCTCTAGAGCACGTTCCAGTTCGGCTTCATCATGGACTTCCGTCAATACTTCAAGCCCTTTCTTTTTTGCATATTGATATAATTCATGAAGGCGTTCTTTAGAAAGTGCTGCCACAATCAATAGAATGATAGTCGCACCTGCTTGATGGGCCCGATCGATTTGGATTTCATCGATGATGAAATCTTTGCACAACCTGGGAATTCGTATGGTCTCGCTTACGTTTCTCAAATCTGCAATTGATCCTTTAAAGAAAACCTCATCCGTCAATACGGAAATCGCTGCAGCTCCGCCCCTTTCATATGAAAGGGCCTGCTCGATCGGATTTACATTGATTTTAATGTCCCCTTTTGAAGGGGAAGCCCGTTTTATTTCCGCGATGACCGCCATCGATTTAGCCGTTTTCAAATTTTCCACCAAAGATGGTCTGACTATGTTGATCATGACCGAATCAACTAAGCCCCTTTCTTTTAATTTTGCGACTTCCACCTTTTTCTGTTCGATGATTTCCGTTAAGATATTTTCCATTACATGACCACCTTATTTCTATTGCCATAAGCAATCAGATTTTCTAACTTTTCAAGAGCCGATCCGCTATCAATGCTTTCTTTGGCCATGGAGATTCCTTTTTTGACCGTCTCTGCCGTACCATGTGCGTATAATCCCAATCCGGCATTCAATAAAACGGTATCACGATATGCACCTTTTTCCCCTTTGAGAAGCCTAAGCATGATATCGGCATTTTGTTTGGCGTCACCGCCACGGATGGCATCATTTCCGTAAACCGGCAGATCTACTTCTTCAGGATGCAGCGTAAATGGAATAATATCTCCTTGCTCCAAAAGGACGAGTGAGTTTTCCCCCTGCAGGCTCGCTTCATCCATGAACCCGGCACCATTTATGACGACTGCGCGTTTCCTGCCCAATTTATGCAGGACTTCCGCAAAAAGCTCGAGCATATCGCGTCGATTGATCCCCATTAATTGCGTGTCGAGTTGGACTGGATTTGTCAGTGGACCGATAAGGTTAAATATCGTCGGGATCTTCAGTTCTTTTCTCACTTTCATTATCCTTGCAATATTAGGATGAACAGATGGGGCAAATAAGAATGTGATTCCGTTTTCCTCCAACAGTTCCTTTAACATGCCAGGCTCCAAGTACAAATTAACGCCTAATGCTTCCAATACATCCGCACTTCCCGTTTTGCTTGAAATGCTGCGATTTCCATGTTTGGCAACCTTGACACCCGCCCCAGCAAGCACGAAGGCCGATGCTGTGCTTATATTGAAACTTTGTGACCCATCTCCTCCCGTTCCGCAATTATCCATTACATTAAGGGAGCTTGTTTGTACACTTCTTGCTTCTTTTCTCATGACTCTGACAAGGCTTGCTATTTCACCTGCCGTTTCCCCTTTGGCTTTTAAGGCAATGATGAATGCTGCCATCTCGCTTTCGGAGATATCTTTAGAAAATAGCGATTGGGCTGCTCTGCTCATCTCTTCTTCCGTCAATGTTTGACGCTCTGCTAACTTCGCTAAATACTCCTTCACCGCTAACTCCCCCAGTCGTTTTTTGTTTTATAGAATGGATTGTTCCTTCTCTGATTGAAAGGTACCGGCAATCTCATAAAATTGATGTAATAATTCCTTGCCGATTTTCGTCCCTATTGATTCAGGGTGGAACTGTAAACCGTAGAGAGGGAATTCCTGATGTTTAAGGGCCATGATTTCCCCATCATCCAGTGCCACTGCCGTCACAGTCAGTTCCTCTGGCAAACTAGCCCTTTCAACCACAAGGGAATGGTAGCGCATTACCGGGAATTGTAAGTCCTGTTTGGCAAAAACACCTGTTCCATCGTGTTCGATTACCGATGTTTTTCCATGCATGATTTGTTTCGCCCCAACAACATTCGCTCCAAAAACCGCCCCAATGGCCTGGTGCCCCAAACAAATGCCTAATAGCGGAACCTTCTCATAAAAATTGCGGATGATCTCCATACTGATTCCAGCATCTTCGGGCCTGCCCGGTCCCGGGGAAATGACGATTGCCATTGGATTCAGTTCCTCAATTTCCGCAAGAGTGATTTCGTCATTCCTTTTTACTACGATTTCTTTTTCCACTTCACCTAAATATTGATAAAGGTTGTAAGTGAACGAGTCATAGTTATCAATTAATAAAATCATCTAGTGTGAACCTCCATTAAAGCGCGTGCTTTATTTTGTGTTTCTTCATATTCCGTTTTTGGATCTGAATCATATACGATTCCAGCCCCTGCCTGTACATAGGCCTTGCCATCTTTAATGATCATCGTCCGAATGGCTAAAGCCATATCAAGATCCCCTCCAAAACCTATGTAGCCTATCGAGCCCGAATACATCCCCCGTTTACAATTTTCCAGTTCATTAATCAGCTCCATTGCCCTGATTTTAGGAGCACCTGAAACTGTTCCGGCAGGAAGGCACACCGTCAGTGCATCTAAACTCGTGTACCCTTCCCTAAGCTTTCCGCTAACCTTCGAAGCAATATGCATGACATGCTGATATCTTTGAATTTCCATTTCCTCGGTGAGGTGGATTGAACCGATTTCGCAAACCCTGCCAAGATCATTTCTACCTAAATCAACCAGCATCTTATGCTCGGCAAGTTCCTTCTCATCCATCAGCAGGCTTTTTTCGAAGCCCTTATCTTCTTCATCCGTTTTTCCTCTCGGCCTTGTGCCGGCAATGGGATTAACATGAACCGTTCCTGATGAAACACTGATTAAACTTTCTGGAGAAGACCCAATGATTGTATAGTCACCAAATTCTATATAAAACATATACGGAGAGGGGTTGGCTAATCGCAAACGACGATAAGCATCGAAAGGCTCCCCATCAAAGTCCGCTTTAAACCTTTGTGATAAAACGACTTGGAACACTTCACCAGCTATGATAGCCGATTTAGCTTCAAGGACCATTTTCTCGAATTCATCCTGACTGAAATTCGAGCTGAATTCCAAATATTCCGACGATATTTCCTTTGACGGCTTGCTTGCCTGATTTATTTTATCCTTCATTCCCAATAAACTCTTTTCACTATCTTCTTCAGCAGTCAAAAGATGGATCTTCTGGAGAACATGATCGAATATATACAGTTCTTTATAAAAAAGAAAGTGAGAATCAGGCATTTGCAATGAATCAGGAGGAACCGGACCAATATTTTCATAAAGACGAATGATATCATAGCCCATATATCCGATTGCGCCACCGTTAAATGGCGGAAGATTTGTGGGAACCTCATCTATTTCCACTAATAATTCTTTTTTTAGAAACTCGATGATATTGATGTCCTTAACGATTTGATCACCTGTTTCAATGTCTTTCACATTTACTCGGTCAGCAAGCGATGTCACCTCCAAATAAGGATTTGAACCTAGATATGAGTAGCGGCCGTTGTCATGATGCGAATTTGAACTTTCCAATAAAAACTTCTGGTCACCATCTAATTTCTGAAATATGGCAATGGGTGTATGGATATCCCCTTCAATTGTATCCATTTTAAAACGGAGTATTTTTTTTTCATCCAAATTATTCATCTCTTGATTCCCTCCCGATTCTTATGCGCTCTTATAATCTCCCGGAGGGAAAACCCTTTTGGCCAAATGACCAGGTCTTCATTTCCTCTGGATAATTTCTTTAAAAGGTATATATATTGAAATTCCAATAAAAAAATCCCCTGCAAACACAAATATGTGTCTGCAGAGGACGGTATACCGCGGTGCCACCTCAAGTTGGAAAAATGCATCATTTTTCCCTCTCAAACAAGAATTGAATTCTTGCGATTACCCTTTAACGGTGGCAGCCGAGTTTCCCTACTTATTTTCAAGAAACCACTCATAAGTCCATTCATCTTCTTATATCGTACCGGTTTCCACCTCTTCCGGCTCTCTGTGACGCATCTAAAAAGATTACTACTCTCATTCATAGATTTAATTATCATTTTCAAAAAAACGCAAAAAGGGCCCTCATCCAAAGGACGAGGAACCCGTGGTACCACCTTAATTAGCTAAATTAGCTCACTTTACGGCATTTACATGCCTATCTCCATTAACGATGAGATAATCGCCAAAGCCTACTCCGTTCATCCGTTTCGGTTTGGGGCTCGGAAGTCCATTCGCTTAATTTCGTTCACCAGTTTTCAGCAACCACTGGCTCTCTGCAGAACATCATTAAGGTACTCTTCTTCGTCACTGCCTTTATCTTTTTCTTGATTATTATGTTAAAACAATCTTTTCAGTAAGTCAATGGAGTTTTCGAAAAATTATATTTTTAATGTTTCATTTTTATCCATTCCCCGTCATCGATTCCTTTTGCCTTCTTAATGACAAGATAGGCTGAATAGGTGCTGACTGACTCGAACTCATCCGTATACTTTTTTTCATCCGCCTTACCGGGGACTATTTCCTTGAATCTTCGGTAAGCCTTCATGAATTCTTCCTTTTGTATCTTATTTTCATAGGCCTTTTCTACTGCTTCAAAGAATTTAATCACATCTACGATTTCGTCAGTAGACCAATCGAGATCCATTGGATATTGATAATCCATATCCTAAACACGCTCCTTCTAGATAGTTTTTCATGTTGTCCCGCGGACCATGCATCATCAGTCTGCCCATTTTGACCGAATTGCTTCCGCCTGGTCGATAATCCGACTGAATAGTTCAGCAGTCGATGGTACATCATGAATCAGCCCCATCACTTGTCCTGCCCAGGCAAAGCCTTCACCTTCGACACCGTCATGAATATAACGCTGATTCGCTTTTCCACTTATGTATTCCTTCAATTGTTCATATCCGCCGTTTTCTTTTTCAATATCAAGAATCTTATCGGTCCAGCTGTTTGCAATTACCCTGGCTGGTGCACCAATGGACCGCTTGATGATAACGGTATCATTTTCCGTGCCGGAAACCAAGGCATTTTTATATAATTCGTGTGCATGAACACACTCTTTGACAGCTATGAAACGTGTTCCCATCTCGATTCCTTCGGTACCAAGCGCCAACGCTGCCATCAAACCGCGTCCATCGCCAAAACCACCAGACGCGATGACTGGAATTTTAACGGAGTCCACAACTTGAGGAATTAACACGGAGGTTCCAATATCATCACGCCCTAAATGTCCTCCGCCCTCCTGACCAACTACCATCACTGCATCTGCACCAAGCTGTTCAGCCTTCATTGCCTGCCTTCTTGCGGCAACAAGCACCAGTTTTTTCACTTGAGTGCCTTTGACGTAATCTAGAAAAGGGCCAGGGTTGCCGCCGGTTACGGAAACAGCTGCAATTCCCTCTTTCAAAGCCGCTTCAAGCATGTGTTCATAAGGCCTCCCATGCTGGCCGATCGCAAAGTTCACACCAAACGGTTTATCCGTCAATGATTTTGTTTTTCTTATTTCTTCTATCAGCTGCTCCGGGGTGTCCAAGGACATGGCCGTCACCTGCCCTAGCCCGCCTGCATTCGACACTGCCGCAGCCAGGTCGGCATATGCTAAATGGGCCAATCCCCCTTGTACGATGGGGTATTGAATACCTAACAAATCGGTCACACTCGTATTCCACTTCAAACTCCTCATCTCCTTTGCATTTGTTGGTTTGTTTTATTTAGCTGATTCAATATCATTATCTTCATTATGGCAAATATTGTTTACCCGTTCAATTTTTTAACTCACGCATTCAATATTTATAAAAGGAGAATTCTTGAGCCAATCCAGTTAATACTAGGAAAATGGGCAATAATTATCGGCTGATATTTTTATTGGGCCCCTTACAACAAAGACTTATAGAAATTGTTTAAATCAGGACATTAAAGTCACTCTAGGCATTTATTATAAGACGTGCTATAATTCATATGTTTTATGTCTATCCACAAGCTTACTAACCATACGAATGGAATCGGAGAAACATACGATCATTCATAGAAAGGGAGTATAACCTCCCATATTTCGTACCTATTTTACTGAAAAGGGGCCACAAAGAATTGTCTCAGAATGAAACACCCTTATACACTGCCTTATTGCAGCATGCAAAAAGAAATCCCGTTCAATTTCATATTCCAGGTCATAAAAAAGGAAAAGGAATGGACGCTGATTTCCGTAATTTCATTGGAGAAAATGCATTATCGATAGATTTAATCAATATCGCTCCCCTCGATGATCTCCATCAGCCAAAGGGGATCATCAAACAAGCTCAGGATCTTGCCGCTGAAGCTTTTGGGGCAGATCACACATTCTTTTCCGTTCAAGGAACAAGTGGAGCAATCATGACGATGGTCATGACAGTCTGCGGACCTGGGGACAAAATCATCGTCCCAAGGAATGTACATAAATCCGTAATGTCTGCCATTGTATTTTCCGGAGCTGTTCCCATTTTCATCAATCCTGAAATAGACAAGGATTTGGGCATTTCACACGGAATCACCGTCGATGCCGTTGAAAAAACTCTGAGGGAACATAGCGATGCAAAAGGATTGCTTGTCATCAATCCCACCTATTTCGGCATTTCGGCTGATTTGCAAAAAATAGTGGAAGTTGCCCATTCCCACAAAATCCCAGTACTCGTAGATGAGGCACATGGTGTCCATATACACTTCCATGAAGACTTACCGATGTCAGCCATGCAGGCTGGGGCAGATATGGCTGCAACTAGTGTTCATAAACTGGGCGGTTCACTAACGGGAAGTTCCATATTGAATGTTAAGACTGGATTGGTTTCCGCAAATCGTGTTCAAGCCATATTGAGCATGCTCACAACCACCTCAACCTCCTATATCCTTCTGGCTTCCTTGGATACGGCTAGAAGACAACTTGCGACAGTAGGCAGGGAAATGATCGATGAAGCGATTAATCTCGCAGGGTATATCCGTGAGGCCGTTAATGAGATTCCTTATCTTTACTGTGTCGGCAGCGAAATTCTCGAGAGTGAGGCAGCCTTTAGTTATGATCCGACAAAATTGATCATATCCATCAAGGAATTGAATATTACCGGATACGACGTTGAGAAATGGCTTCGTGAAAAGCATAATATCGAAGTGGAACTTTCCGACTTGTACAATATTCTTTGCCTGATAACACCTGGAGACACAAAAACAGAAGCGGACCTGCTGATCGCTGCCCTTAGAGACCTAGCGGATGAGTTTAAGGAAATGGCGGCTGAACATGAAAAGATCGAAGTCCTGCTTCCTGATACACCACCGCTGGCTTTATCACCCAGGGAGGCATTTTATGCAGAAACCGAAGTGGTTCCCATTGGGGAATCTGTCGGCAAAATCAGCGCTGAATTCATCATGGTTTACCCTCCTGGAATCCCGATCTTCATTCCAGGAGAATTGATTACTGAAGATAATATCAATTACATCCGGAAAAACATCGAGGCCGGACTTCCGGTTCAAGGCCCTGAGGACCCGGAAATAAAACATTTACGCATCATAAAAAATTGATTGATCCCATCAAACCAGAGCAG
>NZ_JAGGQC010000053.1:0-10998 GCF_018613455.1 Bacillus sp. ISL-78 | reverse complement strand
CAAATAATACACAGGCTACTACTGTTTCTTGGTGTACATCTAGGCCAGCACACCGTTCAATCATTGCTTCCATAGGAGAATCACCTCAAAAAAAGATTAACAATACATATGACAGGAGATTTGTTACAAAAATTTTTGTATACGTACTAGCAGTACACTAAATGGTTCTTCCATACTGTCACAACCAGTTTCTTATACAGGGTATCTTCCTTAAGATCCACCAAAAAAAGTTCAGCCTGGTTGTATTGTTATTATCCATTATCGTCAAGGGGTTAATGGGTTAGACTCTATTTTGGGTTTAGAGAAGATTTTCGTAGTAGATGGTGGCGGCGAGGAGCGCCGCCATAGGAGTTTCTTATGCAACTAAAGGGGCAGGATAGTTCATTAAGATGTATAATATTGGATATATTTAAGGGGGGATTCTGATGTTAATTAGAGAGGTAAAACCTGAGGATGCTGAAAGTTTCGATTGGCTAATGAAGCAAGTTGAAACTGAGGCTGATTTTATGCTTATGGAACCAGGAGAAAGAAAAGGTTCTCCTGAACAACAACGTAAATGGTTGGAACGAATGGACAAAGAGAGTAATTCAACGGTACTTGTTGCGGAACAAGAAGGTCGACAATTAGTAGGATATTTAGCAGTCATTGGCGGAGATACAAGAAGAACCAAACATTCAGCCTACCTAGTTATAGGTATTTTAAAAGAATACACAGGGCGTGGTATAGGAACAAAACTATTTCAAAGGTTAGAAGAATGGGCAATAACTCATAATATCTTACGGTTAGAACTTACAGTAGTCACTCAAAATGAAGCAGGAGTATCTCTATATAATAAAATGGGATTTGAGATAGAAGGAATAAAAGGAAAATCACTAATGATAGATGACACACTTTTCGACCAGTATTTTATGTCCAAATTATTATAAGATCTTGCTAAACTAACAGGTGCGTTAGCTGCAGATCGGAGCTGTCTTTAAGGCAGCTCTTTCCTTATGGAACTAAAGGGGCAGGTTAATTCAATAAGTAAATTATTCAACTCGTGGTTATTTGACTCATTTAAATTAGAAAAAACTGGTAAGTTTTGTTACAATTACTTACTGAGAAGTTAATTAACATATTAAGTTAAACGCAGGAAGAGGTAATTAAATGACAAATTTGATGTACATATTTTGCTTAATAGTATGGGGTCTTAATTTTATTGCGGTGAAAATTCAAGGAACACCAGTCAGTTTGGAATTATCATTAACATATCGTTTAGTTATGACAGCTTTTTTATTTTTAGTTCTTGTTTGGTTCCTTAAACCAAAGGGGAGACCACAAAGAAAAGATATCCCGTTTATAATAGTGTTTGGTGTATGTAACTTTGCATTAAGTTATCTGTGCCTTTATTACGCCACTATTTTGAGCTCTGCTGCAATTGTAACATTGATCTTTTCGTTAAAAGTGATATTGACTCCGATTGCTCTCCGTGTTTTTTTAAAAGAGAAATTACATTCTCGCGTTTTACTTGGGGGAATACTAGGGGTGTTTGGCGTATGTGTCATCATCTATCCGACCTTAAATAATTTTCAAGGGCTCACTGATTTAAAAGGGATTATGATTGCTTTGTTAGGCACTATTCTTACAGCTATTGGTGATGCCAGTTCTGCAAGAAATGCTAAACTTAAGGTTGACCCTATCTATGCAAATGCTATTGGTTTTACAGTAGGCAGTGTTTTAATGGGGGCAATTGTACTGTTCCAAGGACAAAAAATTGTACTTCCAACAACAGTTACATATTTATCTGCTTTGCTATATTTAACTTTGATTGCTTCTTTTATGGCTTGGCTATTTTATTTAAAACTTGTAGAAAAAATTGGAGGAGCAAAAAGTGGGTATATGGTAGCGCTATTCCCAGCAATTGGAGGGATTGCTTCTGTTTTAATTGGTGAATCAACACCATCAATTTATTTGGTAGTAGGTTGCCTATCTAGTTGTATTGGAGCTGCAATTGCTTTAGGGTTTGGAATTCGAGGTCAGAATTCTAAGCTACCTGTAAATGTTAATTAAGAATGGACTTCTTTAATAAAGCTTTTAAGCTAACAGGTGCTTTTCTTCAATTAGGAGGGTTGCTAAGGCAACCTTTTTCTAATGGAACTAACGGGGCAGTTTAGTTGAAGAAGGAATTACGGGGTTCAAAGTTGAATTTAATTTTAATAAAACTTTTTAGGGGTGTTAATGTGAATTCTACGGTAGAAACAATACAAGAATTAACAGATAAAGAACAATGGTTAGAAGCCTTTCCAATTATGAATCAGTTACGTACTGAGTTAACTCAAAAGACATATCTGGAGTTACTTGAAGAAATGAGGAAAGATGGGTATTCTTTGTATGCTTTATATAAGGATAATCGGATTGTATCCTTAGCTGGTTTAAGTTGGAGAGTTAACTTTTATAATAAACGTCACGTTTTTATTTATGATCTGGTAACAGATACTGCTTACCGTTCATTTGGGTTTGGAGAGAAATTATTAAGTTATATACATAACTGGGCAAAAGAAAATGGAGCCGCATATGTAGCATTAGAATCTGGAATTCAGCGAAACAATGCTCACCGTTTTTATGAAGAGAAATTAGATTATGATAAATGGTGCTATTCATTTAGAAAAACGTTGTGATTAAAAATAGGGGTAATGCTTCGATTAGAGAAGCATTACCTTTACAAGAGCTGAGTAAACAGCTCTTTTTTATTACTATCGGTTGCTCTACTTCAATAAAGAAAGTTGCTGAGGCATCTTTCTCTTATGCAACTAACGGGGCAGGTTAGCTCTATAAGAAAAACGGAAGATTAATCCAAATAGTGTATTTTTATGTTAAAGTTGAACAAAGGATTTTAATCACCTGAAAATTTTATAAACTCATTAAAGAAGGAAGAAAAAATGAAGGAAATACTTTAACAATCGAGGGGGGGACAAAGGTGAAACAAAATATATGGGAGAAAGAATATAAAAATGTTGATAGTTTATGGGGATTCAATCCTAATAGTATCTTATCTAAATATGTTGAAATGCTTCCTGAAAACGGAGAGGTCTTAGACATAGGTATTGGAGAGGGAAGAAATGCCCTTTTTTTTGCTAAACAGGGATTTGCAGTTGAGGGTATCGATATTTCAGAAACAGCAGTAGAACGATGTTTGGAACTTTCGAAAGAGCACAATTTGAATATTAACGCTAAAGTTCAAGATATTACTTCTTTTGAGATTGAACCAAATAAATATTCTTTAATTATACTTTCTAATGTACTTAATTTTTTTCCTGATAAGGATATTAAAATTATTATTGAAAAGGTGAGAAATGGGCTGATTAAAAGTGGGTTGGTATATATTAATGCCTTTGATGATAAAGAACCAGGTAGAGAGAAAGCTCCAGAGAAGTATGAACAGTTAGCGAAACATACGTTTTATAATGAAAGTTCAAATATGTTTATTCATTATTTTACAAGAAGTGAATTAGAAGGATTTTTTGTGGATTATAAAACGATAAGTTTGTCTCAGTCATACTCTTTGGACATTACACACGGTAAACCTCATTTTCATAGCACATTAGAAATACTGTCACAAAAGTCTTAGAAAAGTTGACTTTCTAATTATATTAAATTGCTAATATACTTGGGTTTACCCTCTCTTTACAGGTTTCTAAATGCCTAATGAACAAACGGGGGCAGGATAGTTCAAGAGTGCTGTTTGATCTTTGTTCAACAATAGGGCCATTTTGTTGAAAAAAAAAAAAGGAATTATTTGTAGGTTAATCGAAGCTAATCCTGAAGATAAAAAAAGGATAATGGAGAGGATAAAATGAAGGTTATCGGTCTTATTGGTGGAATGAGTTGGGAATCTTCTGTTGAATATTATCGGATTATCAATGAAGAAGTTAAAAGAAGATTAGGGGGATTACATTTTCAGCGAAATGTCTTTTATATAGTGTCGATTTTCATGAAATTGAACGTTACCAATCAGAAGGCGCCTGGGAAAAGGCCGGTGAAGTGTTAGGTAATGCTGCGCGTTCTTTGGAAAAAGGGGGAGCTGAATTTATTGTCATTTGCACTAATACGATGCACAAAGTTATAGGTGACATCCAGTCGAAAATTAATGTCCCCCTTTTGCATATCGCAGATGCAACAGCAACCCAAATTAAAGAGAAAGGAATTAATTCTGTTGGGTTACTTGGCATAAGGTATACAATGGAGCAAGATTTTTATAAATCACGCTTGGAGTTTAACGGTATACAAGTTATTGTGCCAAATGACAATGAAAGAGAGATTGTAAACAAGGTTATTTACGAAGAGTTATGTTTGGGTAAGATTCATCAAGAATCAAGGGATTATTATAAAAAAGTTATCCAAGGTTTAATCGGATCTGGAGCTAAAGGGATTATATTAGGTTGTACAGAAATTGGATTATTGGTAAAACCGGAGGATTCTGATGTTCCTCTATTTGACACAACCTACATACATGCTTTTGAAGCTGTAAATATATCCTTAAAATAGGGTTATGAAGTCTTTTTAAGATACTAATTCTTCCGCAATAGGGCGCGATTCTTTAATAAGAATCGCTTTTCTTAATGAACTAACGGGTGCGTTAGTTCATTAAGACTTACAAAAATGAATGTTTATTTCGGTCAATTTCTTAAGCTCTATTAATGATTACGCCATATTTTGAACCATAGTAAAAAGCTTTCCTGACCCGGAAAGCTTTTTTGTTTTATCAATCTACATATACGACAGTGACATAAGACTAATTCGATAGAGAGATTTAGCCAACAGATAACGAATAGTCTAATAAGCTTTTTTAATATGGCTCCATCCTTCTTGTAAAGACTTCCCGTCGATCCTGGATTGTTCTAATAATTCATCTACTGAATCAAACGACTGTTGTGTATCTGTTTCGTAGTCAGCTAGATGCCATTGATTGGAATCTTCAATAACGTGATAAAGTTTATCTTGAAAAGCTAGACTGACCCTTTCACCGTTATGAACATCCTCTTTAAGTTGTTCGAAGGAGTAGTTCACTTTTTCAAGAATAAGATCTGCCATCATTCGAACATCACTATCGACATCTTTCTTGAAATTTTCTAACAATGAATGGAGAATTTCATCATCCAATCTATGTGTAAGATGATTCCAAACACTGGTAGCAGCCCAACTCCTCACATATGAGTCGTGATAATTACTTAAAGTTATAAGTTGATTTCCAAACCACTTCAAATCAACATCGCCTTGTGCTAGGTCCGGTATAGCATCTAGTAATTCATCTACATTATCTTCTTGTATAAACGTTTCAAATTCTTGTTTACTGTATACCTTTACCTCCATTCCCTCGAAATCAAATTCCTCATTTTCAAGGTAGAGGTTTTTTAGAAATTCTTCAAAGCTATCTGCGACTTGTATAACTTGCTCCAAATCAACGTCTACATAAACAATGGGGGGATCAGAAGTGGCATTGCGGTAATCAAATGCAAGCCAAGTGTGACCGTCTCCATTGAATAAAATAAGTCCTTCCGGCAGTTCCCACTCTTTTATGTAATAATCATTTTCAAGTATTCCATTTCCGGCACCAATTCCTTTAATGTGTTCCACTATAACAAACGTTTCACCCCATACAGTAGGAACAGGAGATGGATGAGCATTACAGATGGGTTGTCCCCCATTTTGCTGCTTTAGAATAGCAAGGTACGAGTTTGGTAACGTTACATTAAATAATTCTTCTGCTTTTTTTACGATTTTGTCTGTTAATGGTTGTAACATATACTCGTCATTACTTGCTTCCCATATACTTTTTACCAAAAAATTCACCTCATAAATGTTTAATTATTATTTGATTTGCCGGCTCTTTCTTGTACAAACTTTCCTCGGTTGTTGAAAAACCTTTCTTAACATCATACTACAAAAATAAATAGCCTATTTTTTTCTTCAACAATTTTTTCGAAAACAGTTTTCAATTTATCTTCCCAATGAGCCTTGTTTAGCTAACAGGTTCTCTACTTCATTACAGGAGCTGGTCAGCAGCCCCTTTCCTAATGGAACTATCGGGGCAGTTTAGTTGAAGAAGAAACCACCCATTTTATGGAAATAACTTAAATTAGAATGTTATAATTAGGTAAATATTTTTCGATTTGGAGGATGAAGATGCTAAAGAGAAAATATGGAAATCGTTCAGAATGGAAACGTGTCTTGGATAGAAAATATGCACAAGCGTTTCTTGATACTAAAGAATTTAAGGGCTATATAACTTTATTACATACAATTAAAGTTGCTGAACCATTATCCGTTCGGTATGAGGAAAAGAATATATGTATTGTTGATGATGGTTACATGTGGCTTCAACAATTCCCCTTAGAAAAAAAGCATTCAGTAACAACAATGTTTGATAATAATGGGAATATAGTGCAATGGTATATTGATGTTTGCCTTGGAAATGGAGTAGATAATGATATTCCTTATTTGGATGATTTATATTTAGATATTATTTTGTTACCTTCTGGAGAAGTAATTAAAAAAGATGCTGATGAGCTTGAAGAGGCTTTTTTTAATGGAATAATTGATAAATCTCTTTATGATTCAGCTTGGGATGAAGTAAACATCCTTACTAAGTTAATAAATAATAGAAGCTTTGAATTGCTTGATTTATCCCATTATCATAAGGACTTCTTAGTCAATGAATTAAAATAACTTTTTTAAGCTAACGGGTGCTTACTTCAATAGGAGAGTTGCTTTGGCAGCTCTTTTTCTTACGGAACTAAAGGGGCAGGTTAGTTCAACAATAAACCTTACAAAATATGTTATAATTTGAATAGTTTGGAACACCCAGTTTGGAGGGATATGAATGAAAGTGAATTTTGGAAATGTGGCAAAAAATTACGCTCAATATAGAAATGACTTACCTGTTGAGTTATTGGAAAGTTTAAAACTTAGAGGAATAGATTTTAACAATAAAAAAGTGGTGGATTTAGGTTCTGGGACGGGAGTATTAAGTCGAGTTTTACATAATGAGGGTGCAGCTGTTGTGGGCGTAGAACCTTCAGCAGAATTAATAGAACAAGCGAAAGTAATTGATAAGAGTGAAGGTAATATAATTGAGTATATAAATACATACGCTGAATCTACAACGTTAGATAATGGTTTGTTTGATTATGTAACCGTTTTAAGAGCATGGCACTGGTTTAATCGGGAAAAAACCCTAGATGAAATTAAAAGAATTCTGGCGAAAAAGGGTAAATTGATTGTAATGGATTCAGGGTTTATATCAAAAAGTAAAGTTATAGATGACACACTTCGAATTATTAAAGCACATATGCCAAATGGAGAGTTAAAACCGGCTGGCGCTAAGGCTGAATCAAAACAGTTTATCAATGGATTTCCAGTTGAGTGGTTTAAGGAATGGCAGGAACATAAATTTGACTTAAAAGAAACATATAAGTTCAATTACACAGTATCTTTTACAAATGGAGACTGGTGTGGAAGAGTTGGTTCTCTATCTTGGCTTTCGGGATTTACAGAAAATCAACGAAATGAAATACTTGATGAAATCTTTACTCATTTAGTAAAAGAATATGGAGACATTCAACATAATATCCAACATGGATGCTTTATAACTATACTGAATCATTTATAAATGTCTCTTTAATTTGGGGGTCATTTTTTTGTTTATTGTCTTATGCAACTAACAGGTGCTTTACTTCAAAAAGGAAGAATCAATTTAAATTTGATAGTACAAGGAGAGTTTAATGGGAATTAATTTTAATGAATTTTTCAGAGAAGAGTTAACGATTAATGACATACAAAAAGCTATGGGAAATGGAGAAGTATCTTCAAAAGAGTTGGTAATGTATTACCTGTCTAGAATAGCAAAGTATGACCAAGACGGCCCGAAAATAAATTCTATTCTTGAAATAAACCCTGACGCAATATTCATTGCTGAAGCATTAGATTATGAAAGAGAAACAAAAGGAGTTAGAGGACCCTTACATGGTATTCCTGTCTTTATTAAAGACAATATTGAAACAAATGATTCCATGCATACAAGTGCAGGAACAATTGCACTTGAGAATAATATTAGTGGTAAAGATGCATTTCTTGTTAAAAAACTCCGTAAAGCAGGCGCGGTTATCTTAGGTAAGACGAATATGACAGAATTAGCTAATGGGATGTCATTTGAAATGTGGGCTGGCTACAGTTCAAGAGGCGGACAAGTATTAAATCCATATGGGGATGCTGATCTTTATGTTGGTGGATCAAGCTCAGGATCAGCAGTGGCGGTAGCAACAAATTTCACCTTATTATCTGTAGGTACTGAGACAGATGCTTCTATCCTTAGTCCAGCTGTTACAAACTCTGTGGTCGGTATTAAACCTACTGTCGGTTTAGTTAGTCGCAGTGGGATTATTCCCTTTACATATTCTCAAGATACAGCAGGACCATTCGCAAGAACTGTTACGGACGCAGCAATTTTATTAGGAACTTTAGCTGGAGTTGATAAGCTTGATCCTGCTACACATAAAAATGAAGGAAGGTTACAACAGGATTATACACTTTATTTAGATTCTATGGGTCTTAAGGATGCTAAGATTGGAGTATTTAACAAAGCTTCTAATGATTATTATGACTCTGAAGAGTACGATGAGGAATTGTTTAATAATGTCATTCAAACACTAGGAAATGAAGGTGCACAGGTCTTTGAAAATATAGAAATACCCTCTTTTCATAGAGAATGGAGCTGGGGAGTGTCATTATATGAATTGAAACATAGCTTAGATAATTATCTTTCAAAATTACCATTGAATACACCTGTACATTCTATTGCTGAATTAATTCAGTTTAACAAGAATATCGAAGAAAAAGCATTAAAGTACGGTCAAAATAAGTTGGAGCTAAGAGAAAGTTTCCCTAACACATTAAGAAATCCTGAATATTTGAATGCAAAATTAGAAGATTTGTATTTTTCCCAGGAACAGGGCATTGATTTTGCCTTAAAAAAGTATAATCTTGATGCGATACTTTTCCCTTCGTATATAGGTTCAACAATATGTGCTAAAGCTGGTTATCCTTCCATAGCTATACCTGCTGGATATATGAAAAGTGGAAGACCTTTTGGTGTCACTTTGGCAAGTACTGCTTTTAGCGAAGGGGTTTTAATAAAACTCGCTTATGCTTTTGAGCAGGCTACAAAGCATCGTAGAAGTCCAAAAATAACATGTTGATATATACTATACTTTCTTTTTTTAAATCACTTTTAAACAAAACTAAATGGTGCATATCTACAAGAGAAAATGATTCATTCTATGGCATGTGATCTTCAATAAATGGGCGCGATTCTTTTTAAAGATTCGCGTTCCTTAATGAACTAACGGGTGCGTTAGCTGAAGATCGAAGCTGTCTTTAAGGCAGCTTTTTCTTTATGGCACTATCGGGGCAGGTTAGTTTAACAAGGAACATTTGGAAGTGTGTTATATTTGAATTAAATGTCTGATTGTCGGGGTGTTCTTATTTATGAAGATAATTTGCCAAAAGTGTAATGTAGAAATCTCTAAACAAGTTACGGAATTGGATGATTTATCATTAATTAATGAAAATGATGGTGAAGCCTACATCCCTGAAGGTTTTTTTATAGTTGCTAACAGCGAAGAAGATATTGGAACAAAAGGCACCATTATTATAAATCTGAAGGACTTAATTAATTCAAACTATCATCCAGATGAAAGCAGATTAAATGGTTGTTGCGGTTATGACGGCTTAGATGATATAAACAGGGTTTGCGTAAATAATCACGATATTGGAACCGAAAATTCAGACTGCTGGATGCCACATTTTATAGCATTAGAACCGCATTTAGTTAAATTGGTTTAATAATAAAGAAAATATCTTAATGTGCGTTAGCTGAAGATCGGGGCTGTCTCTAAGGCAGCTTTTTCCTATGGCACTAACGGGGCAGGATAGTTGCATAAGAACTGGTGTAATTTAGAAACAAATAGTGCTAATTCAAAAACGGAACAGAAAGAAAAGTTTAATTATAGGAACAACACTGAAAATGTAAGAAATAGTATAGAACTAAATAAAAGTATTTTAGATTTTAACGAAACAGTGAGTAAAATGATTGTTGAAAAAGTTCTTTATTTCCGAGCAGTTTAACCTATAATAGTATAAGCACTTCGTTATTTATCGAAACAAAATAAAAGTTTGTTGCTAAATTTGAGGTTTTGAAATGGAAAATTTATTTCACTACATTTATTCTTGTGTTGGTATTTTAGTTGGTTTATATATTTTTATAACACGAAAAGAATCCAGAAAATCACTATTAATGCTTTTGTTGTCCATTATTGCGTTTTATAGTGCATACATTTTTTATTTTGTAACTTACCCCTTCAATTTAATTGGCACATCATTAATACTCGTGCTTTGGGTTGTTATTCTTCAACTTGTTAAAAAATACAATTCAGGAAAAGAGCAAGTATTCTGGTATGTTTGCATATGGTATGTGGCAATATATCATTTTTTACATTATATTTTCGACCCACTTGCTGAAAAAAATATATGGTATGCTGGAATATTTTTCATATATACGAATGTTGGATTAACTTCCCTTGCAGTATATTATTTTATCTGGGTCTATAAGAAGAAGTAGTTGAATAAGTTACACATTTTAAGAGACCTTCAATACAAGTGCTTTACTCAATAAGGGAGCTGCATTGGCAGCTCTTTTTCTTATATTTGTGAAGGATTGTACTTAAACTAACGGGTGCGTTAGTTCATTACCAGGAGCTATCAGCAGCTCCTTTTCTTATGCAACTATAGGGGCAGGATAGTTTAATAAGAAATCACACGGAAATAGGTTATTGGCACAAATAAAAAGCCCTGAAATAAATAGGGCTTTCTTATTTTTATAATAATCCTCTATATTTGGCTGCTGTTATTAACTCTTCAATATCCGCATCAGGGAGTTTCTTTCTTCCGGATAAATGATCAATA
>NZ_JAGGQC010000052.1:0-10457 GCF_018613455.1 Bacillus sp. ISL-78 | reverse complement strand
CCCCACGGGTTATTAGTCTTATCGCTACTTAAAAAGGGAGATGAACAAATGAATACTACCAAAAAGAGCGCAAAAATTGTAGGGGTACTGTTTATACTTGCAGCAGTTACAGCAATAATAGGTCTAATTTTATACAAGCCTATCCTAAATGGTCCGGATTATCTGATTAATGGTTCTGAACATGCCAACCAGGTGACACTGGGAGCGCTTATGGAATTATTTCTTGTCGCTTCAGCGATTGGTACTGCAACTACCATGTTTCCAATTTTAAGAAGGTATAATGAAACTATAGCTCTTTGGCATGTTTGCTTCAGGTTTCTTGAAGCAATTGTCATTACTATTGGTGTAATCAGCGTACTGTCCCTGTTGACCTTAAGCCGCGAATTTATCGCAGCAGGAGCCCCGGATACCGCATCTTTTCAAACTTCAGGAATAGTATTAAAAGCAATACATGACTGGACATTCATGCTCGGTCCCCTTTTCATGTTGGGTATAAATACGATGATGTACAGTTATATATTTTACAAAACAAAGCTCGTTCCCAGGTTTATACCAATCTTGGGTATGACCGGGGCAACTCTTGTTTTTATTTGTGCCTTGTTGGTACTGTTCGGTATAATTCAACAAATTTCTGTTTGGGGTGCTATTTTGGCGCTTCCAGTAGCAGCTAATGAAATGATTTTAGCAGTATGGCTCATCGTTAAAGGGTTCAATGAATCTGCGCTTGCTTCCATTTCTGCAAGCAATACAGCGAACGAGAGCTGATGGCAACCACCATTTAATCATCTGAACTTAAAGGAGAATCGTTCCTTACCTTTAAAGTTAAAGCTATTAAATAAAAGACGTTTGGAAGAATATTACCAAACGTCCTTTTTTACTAATCTTTACATACTCTTATTGAACTAACTGCCCCTTTAGTCCATAAGAAAAAGCTGCCCTAAAGACAGCTCTGATCTTCTACTAACGCACCCGTTAGTTTAAGAAGATGTAGATAATAATTTATGCATTCTAAATCTCGGAACAGTATCTTCATCTTCTATTTTTAATACATCAAATCCATTTTTTCGATAAAAATTTATTGCCCTTTTGTTTGTGTGGGATACCCTTAATTGGTATGCATTAACACCATATTCTCGAAAGAAACGTTCTGCAAATTCAATTAGTTTAACCCCGAATCCTTTTCCACGATATTCTGAGATTAAGTAAAATAGATTAACATATCCAATCTCTTTATTCTCAAATTGTTTAATCTGCAACTCAACTTGCCCTACTTGTTTACCATCTATTTCAACAATAACAAGCCCACCAGGAAATTTTATAAGCCTTTCAGTAATCTTCTTTAAATAACTGTCATTATCTCCGATTAAACTCTCATCACCAAAACTAATACTGTACGAATCTCTTCTAAACTTAATAATGGTTTCAGTGTCTCTTGATAGGTCAATGTTACGAAATGAAAACAAGCTAATTCCCCCATTCCTTATGCACGATATGCTTGATTTTAAAATACCTTATTTATAGTTCAACTCGAAAATGGAAGTTTTTTCTTAAAGAACTATCCTGCCCCGTTAGTTCCATAAGAAAAGAGCTGCCTTAAAAGACAGCCCCGATCTTTAGCTAACGTACCCGTTAGTTCAACAAATATTTCTAATTACAAAAATTCATAATAACTATCTAATAATTCTTCGCTTCCATTTTCTGCTTCTTTCCCATCCATTTCCTTATCTTCTAGCCATTGTTGATAATGAATTATCTCATGAGCCATGCTGCGTAAAATTGTCCATAAAGCATCATTTTTTCCTCTTTCTGAAACTAATTCTTCATAATCTCATGTTGCAATTCTTATGTAAGGTTCAACAGTTTTATCATAAGGTGCAAAAAAGGTAGCACTCGCCAGTTCTTTTGTATCTCTGGTTTTAAGTTGATAATCCGTTTTTAGGTATATAACAACCCTTATCGGAAATTCCATATATGTACGTAACCAAACAGCAAAGCTTAAGCAAGTCCGTCTTACTGATGGATTAACATCCTTTTCACATCTGACTCTTAATCCTGAACGTCGATATTGCAAATCACTGGTTGTCATAATAATTCACCTTTAGTTTCATGTTATTGCATAATTCGCTAACTTCCCGAAATTTCCTTCTTACACTAACCTGCCCCGTTAGTTCCATAAAGTAAGAGCTGCCTTTAAGACAGCTCTGATTCAGCTAAAGCACCGTTAGCTCTATTCTGACTAACCACTTCACCAAATGTTCTTTATTAAGCGAATCATCATTCTTGGTATAAACATTAAGATGTTCCAAGCGACTTCAAATAAGATTGAATCCCTAAGCTCAATTAGGATTTCTTTAAAAAAGCCGTTCTGCCTTTCTTTTTTTCTTTTTTTATTTTTCATCTGTCTAACTCCCAATAACTTAATATTTATCTAAATTATAATCCAATTTTCTTGTTGCAATAAATAGTTTGACACTCCTTTACTTCATATATTAATCCATCAGCAAGGGTCTCAATCTTTGTTTAATTATTCTGCCCCGATAGTTCCATAACAAAAAGAGCTGCCAAAGCAACTCTCTTCTTGAAGTAAAGCACCCGTTAGTTAAAACTTTTAGAGTTGACAACACTGTGAAAACAAAAAAACCCTATAAATTAGAGGGTTTTTTGAGAAATAGGTATATCTTTACTGATGTATGTATTATCGATAATCTTAAAGTAAGGGAGTATTATTCCTAGTGAAGATACAGTACAAATAATTGCCGAGTGTGAATTTTTCATTCTTTTTTTTTGCTGCAATTTGTCCCTATATTCCATTTGAATCTTTCTCTTTTTATAATCAAATTTCATATTGTAGGTAGGTTCCTTAAGTTTGCTTTACCAGAAAAAACCATATTCGTTATTCAACTATCCTGCCCCGATAGTTCATTAAGAAAAAGAGTTGTAGCAGCAACCTACTTTATTTGCACCTAGTTAAGATTGATATACCTAATGATGAATGATTCCTGCCAATGTCAAAGATGTGATTAGACTTCCATACTATGCCTATCCAAATTACCAGTCGAATTACTACAAAAAAATTCACAGACAAAAAGACTTCCATACACAGTATGAAGTCTTTTTGGAAAGAGAAGAGCATTACGGTTTTAAAACGACTTTTATACATTCATCCTCACGATTATTAAAAATTCGATAACCATGACTTGCTTCTTCAAGAGACATTTTGTGAGTGATAATATCTCTTGGGTCAAATTCGTTATTTGTTATTTTTTTAAACAATTCCGGCATAAAATGAATGACTGGAGCCTGTCCCATTCTAAGATTAATATTTCTAACCCAAAATGCACCTAATGGAAATAGATTATAGTTACCTCCGTAAACACCTGTCATTTGCACTGTCCCATACTTTCGGACAGCTTTAGTAGATATTTGAATAGGCCCAAGGGTTCCGCCCTGCAGTTTCAATTTTTGTTCCAGAAACTCCAGGGGTGATTTCTTACCATCCATACCAACACAATCGATGACGACATCTGCCCCACCATGTGTGATCTCTTTTAAATGTTCCCCCATATCAGGGTGTTTTGTGAACTCAAATACTTCAACATTGTTCATCTTTTTCGCATGATTGATTCGGTAATCCAAGTAATCAACTGCTATTACACGCTTTGCACCTTCCATCCAGGCAAATTTTTGTACCATCAATCCAACAGGTCCGCATCCGAGAACAATAACTGTATCGCCTGATTTTACACCTGCATTTTTCACACTCCAATAAGCTGTTGGCAGAACATCCGATAAAAAGAGCAGTGACTCATCCTCCAATTCGCATGACTCGGGGATAACAAAGGGAGTGAAGTTTCCAAAAGGGACTTTCAAATATTCAGCCTGACCACCTGGATGGTTACCGAACTTCTCAGTATAACCAAAGTATCCGCCAGAATCATAATGAGGGTTTGAGTTATCGCATTGGCTTTCCATTTCATGTTGGCAATAAAAGCAATGTCCGCATGAAACATTAAAGGGAACGACAACACGGTCTCCCTTTTTTACTTTTGTCACTTCAGGTCCAACTTCTTCTACAATACCCATCGGTTCGTGGCCAATAATATATCCTGGGGGTAATGGCATGTTACCTTGATATAAATGCAAATCAGATCCGCAAATAGCAGTAGAAGTAATCTTAACTATAATATCGTCTTTTTTTTCTAATTTTGCATCCTCTACTTGGTTAACCTGTACATGATTTGGTCCTTGATAAGTTACAGCCTTCATAAATGTAGGGCCCTCCTAAATTCTAATACTGTTAACACTCTTGACTATGGTCAACAAAGAAAGTAAATAATATACTTATTCAACCTTAGCGTAATTGTTTTATGTAAGTTAAAGGGGCTGAACCGTTTTGACCACGAAGTAATGGTGCTAGCTTTCGAAATAGTTATAGGTGTATATAGCGTGAATTAATTCGGGGAAATAATTATAACCCTTACTGAACTAAACTTACCTGCCTCTATAGTTCAACAAGAGTAATGAACAAGAAAAAGAACCCCTTTGCAATAAAGAAGTCCTTATTCATTCATTCAATTTCAGTTGCAAATTGAAACAATTCCGGGTGATCTGCCAAGTCTTGCATCGCTTTTTCTCTTTGTTTTTTGGCTGTTTCCATGTCTTCTTCAACTAATGTTTCACTTCCAGGTAACAGAATAACTTCTTCATCTACTGGTACTGGCGCATTTGCTAAATCAGATTGGAAAGAAAAAAGACCAATAAAAGTGACTCCAAATAACATAAGGATTTTCTTAAATTTAATCTACCTCCTTAGGATATGTTTAATTATACCATTTACAGGCCTCTTACGGAGCTAATGCACCCGTTAATCCTTTATGGGTACCACCAGCAACATTAATTACCCTTAATTTATTTGATTTTCTCCGCCAACTCTAAAATAATTCCCTCTGGTCCACGACAGTAGCATAACTTATAACTATCTTCATATTGTTGTATCTCACTAAAGATTTCCGTACCTTTCTTTTTCAATTTGGCAACAAGAGCTTCAATATCTTCAACAGCAAATGCAATATGCCGGATGCCCAGGGTATTTGCAAAAGGTTGCTGACTATCTTTTTCATCTGACGGCGTATAAAATTTAATTAGCTCTACCCATGCCTGACCTTCTGGCTTCCCCAATCCTACACATGCTACTTTAACGTCATTAAGCCCACTCATCCGATCCATCAAATCTCCTTCCATTTCCCATTCCCCTTGCACTTCAAGTCCAAAATCGAGAAAAAACTCTTTAGCAGCAGAGAGATCATTTACGATTACGCCTACATGATCTATTCTGTGGATCTTCATATTTCTACCTCCTTCGTTCCTGTTATTTTGCAATATCCTGTATTCTTTCATTCTAATTCTCTAAAAACAGAAAATAACCTTCTTGTTGAATAAAGGCAAAGAGCACTCTTCAATATCCTGCCCCGTTAGTGCCATAAGAAAAAGAGCTTCTGATCAGCTCTTATAATGAAGTAAAGCACCCGTCACTTTTAGTCAAATTTTTATCGTAAAAGAAAAAGGTGCACTCAGTATAAAGTGTACCTTTTTGTAATATTGCCCCCAAACAATCCACAAAAGCCTTACCAGTCCAATCCCGATTTTTTTCATGAAAAAAACTACCCGAGTGGGTAGCCAGTATTACATGTTATTTGAAAACAATTTGCAGTTTTCCAGATACTCTTCCAGAAGAGTATCCATCTTTAACATCCACATAAAATTTGCCAACTCTCATATCTGTGAATAAGGTCTTTCCACCAGCTAAGCTATGATAGCCTGTGCACTTTCCAGTACTGGCATTGCAGAGACGGGACCATATGTTACTATAATTAGTCAACCACTTACTTCCAGAAGAAGTCTTTAAATAGATTGGGGAAACCAGTTCTACCTGTAAGTCACTACCTCTGTTAGGATTTCCAATTTCACCATCCCATTTTCCATCTTCTGTTTGAAAAGAATACTGTGGAACACTTGCTTGTGCAGAAGAATTGCCTAATACCATTCCACCTACCAGGACTAACACAAAGGTACTTAAGATTGCAAATAAGTTTTTCATGTTATTTTCCCCTCCCATCTTTATCCATTTTATAATATCAGAACAAACTGATTATTAAAATGATTAAAAATGACTATACCTTCTTTGCTTCAAACATGTTTTGGTTGCGTCATTTTCTTTTGGAGCGCATGCCTTTAAGTTTTGTAATGTCATCTTGCTTAAGCAAATGGTTATACATTTCACTGTTAACATCATATATCGCAATTTTCCCTTGATTATTATAATGAATTCCCCAACCATAATTTTTCACTAAAGGAGAAGCCCTGAAACACGCCTTGGATTTTGAAAAGAACTGTTCTCGAAGTTCAGCTGCATTTTCCGCTTCCATTTGATTTTTGATTAAAT
Organism: Bacillus sp. ISL-78; assembly: GCF_018613455.1. Lineage (NCBI taxonomy): Bacteria > Bacillati > Bacillota > Bacilli > Caryophanales > Bacillaceae > Bacillus > Bacillus sp. ISL-78. Next base: position 4,015 of record NZ_JAGGQC010000052.1, on the reverse strand, counting down.
ATGTTTTGAATTGGACATCTTCTTGTGTAAATTTATAGGGGTTATTGTTAATCAAATCATGTTCAATATAAGCAATGGTCGGTTTTCCGTTTTTGATGACAGGGACCTTTGCCGAAGAAACTTTTGAATCCCCTGAAATGGTAATAAGTGTGTTCTTATAACTCATATAACAACCTCATTAGTCTACATACCATATCATACCATTATTTTCCTCCACTCTCCTGCCCCTTTAACTCTATAAAAAAAGCGTCGCTTCATTATGTCTTCATAGCAATACAGATCGTTCATTAATGGGAGTTGAAGAAGGGTCACCATAACGATCATTATAGGAATTAATCTACTAAAAAAAGGCTACTTAACGTAACCTTTTTTAGTACAATCATTTTCTATTTCACTTTGACTTTAAGGGCCTTAATCACTTCTTCTGTTGCCTCGGCAATAAGCTCGTCGTTATAATCAGCCTCTTTTTCATCACGACTTGAAAGTACAGCAAGAACAATGGGATCTCCTTTTGATGGCCAAATGATCGCAATGTCATTTCGCGTACCATATGATCCCGCTCCAGTCTTATCAGCCACTTCCCAACCTTTCGGCACTCCAGCACGAATTAACGCATCTCCAGTAGTATTTCTCTTCATCCAATCTATTAAAAGTTCACGTTTCTCAGTTGGAAGTGCATCTCCCAATGTAAAAGCCTGAAGACTAGTAGCAAGTGCTAGTGGTGTACTCGTATCATGCGTTTCACCAGGATTAACTACATTTAAATCTGGCTCGATTCGCTCAGGGTTGGTAACATTATCTCCAATTCCCTCCAGTGCTTTTTTAAATCCAGCCGGTCCCCCCAGTTGTTCAAGGATAAGGTTTCCAGCAGTATTGTCACTGTATCGAAGCGAAGCATCAGCAAGCTCCTTAAGGGTCATCCCCGTATCAACATGCTTTTCGGTAATCGGATTATAATTAACAAGATCCTCACTTGTATAGGTAATTCTTTGATTAAGGTCCTCTATTGATTTCTGTTGTAAAAGTGCTCCTACTGCCAGAGCCTTATGAGTAGATGTAAACGCAAATCGTTCGTTCTCATGAAATTCCACGGTTTCTTTCGTTCCTGTATCAATGGCATAGACCCCAAGTTTTGCATCATATTCCTTCTCAAGTTGTTCAAATTTCTTGATTGTGGCTTCTTTTGCCGTAATAGTCTCCGACGTTTGGTTAGTTCCCCCGGTTTGTTCTGTTCCCGATTGTTGTACAACCTGTTTTTCCTCATCTGAGCAGCCTGTAACCATAAGCACCAAGCCCATTGGTGCCAGTATTTGATAAAACCATCTTTTGTTCATCATATAAACCCCCTAATTATTTGATTAGACTCTTATGTACGAATTGAAAAAACAACCTCATGCAAGGAGTTTTAACAGATTACGTTTGTAGTCCGATTACATCTGTAGTATAGTATTACATATGTAATCAAAGAAAGTCAATTCTTTATTTTTTTACCATCAAGCCACTATAAATTTGCTATATACCTGTTTTTGTTAATTTAAAAGTCAAGAGAGGTGGTATTGAAGGACATGTTTTTAACCTACTTTATAATAGGTTTATTGGTGTCTTCATTTTCCGTTACTGTTATCCTGCTTATACGAAAATGGTTTGGAAGACAATTAACAGCAAAATGGCACTATCATTTGTGGATGTTTCTTTTTATGGCTTTAGCACTTCCTTTCATACCTACTGATTTATATAATTTTAGTTCTCTCTTTAGCAGCGGGGACATAAATCAAATTAATGCACCCAGCTCTAATATGGAAAAAAACGGGACTGATATGATGCAGGGCCTGCACCTCATACAAGACTTTTCTGTATCGGTCAATCGGCCGGACCTGTCCTTACTTAATAAGGGAGTGATGGGTTTATGGTTGTCAGGGATGCTTTTATTTACCTTTACTATGGTTCGTGGATGGCTCACAATCAGAAGGATAAAGAATTATTCTTCTCCGTTTTCCAATCAAGAAGTTCTCGTGCTTTTCGAAGAATGCAAGAAAAGACTGCATATAAAAAAACCAATAGAGATTGTTATTTCGAATAGAGTCCAATCTCCAATGATATTCGGGCTTTTTCAAACATATATCGTCTTACCTTCCCAGCATGAAAACTGGCTTAGCTTGAAAAATTACGAGTATATCTTTCTTCATGAACTGAATCACTATAAAAACAAGGATTTGCTGACAAATTACGTGATATTGTTCTATCAAATCATATATTGGTTTAATCCCCTTGTTTGGCTTGCTTTTAGAGAAATGAGATTGGATCGGGAAATCGCATGTGATACATCTGTTTTACAGTTACTGGATGATCATTCCATTAGTGAATATGGAAATACGATCATTAATTTTTTGGATCTCTCAAAACGGTCAAGTAATCTGCAGTTGGTGACACAATTAAACGGTTCGAAGCTTCAAATCAAAAAACGAATTGAACAAATTTCCGCCTATAGTCATTCCGCAAAAAAATCATTAAGAAAAAGCGTCTTCATTTATGTGTTGGCCAGTATCATTTTGACAATCCAATTACCTTTCGTTTCCGCATTTGCGACGGAAAATGACCGATACTATTTTAAAAATGACGGAGTAGTTTATGAGGATTTACAGCAATTCTTTAAAGGGTATGAAGGAAGCTTTGTTTTATATGATCATAACGCACAGCAATATCGCATTTATAATGAAGAGAAAAGCACTTTACGGATATCACCTGATTCCACATACAAAATCTATAGTGCCTTATTTGCTCTAGAAGCAAATGTGATATCACCCGAAGAATCGAAACTTTCATGGGATGGGACGAAGCAACCCTATGAAGCTTGGAATATGGATCAGGATGTCTCATCTGCATTACAAAAATCTGTAAACTGGTATTTCCAAGAATTAGATCGTCGAACAGGATTTGAAACAATTCAATCCAATCTACAAGAGATAAACTATGGGAATTCCGATGTATCTGGGGAATTCAGTGAATTCTGGAACGAATCCTCATTAAAAATTTCTCCAGTCGAGCAAGTCCAACTGCTGCAAGCCTTTTATAACAATCAATTCGGATATAAGGAAAGGCATATCCAAGCCGTGAAGGACGCACTACTCTTAGAAAAGAATGAAGAAGCTCGCCTATCAGGAAAAACAGGCACAGGAGCAGTGAATGGAAAAAACATCAATGGTTGGTTTATCGGGTATGTAGAGACGAAGAACAACACTTATTTCTTTGCTACCAATATACAAAATGAAGATGATTCATCCGGAAGCAAAGCGGGAGAAATCACTTTATCAATTTTAAAAGATTTAGGAATCTATAATGAAAATGAAGGGGAGAAATATGGAGAAAAACATTCCTAGTATATCAGAATCAGAATGGGAAATCATGAACGTACTTTGGGATAAAGCCCCTCAAACAGCGAATGACATCATACTTTCCTTACAGGAAAGTTCCGATTGGAAACCGAAAACCATACGAACCCTTCTCGATCGATTGGTTCAAAAAGATGTAGTAGGTGTCAATAAAGATCAAAGAGTTTACACCTTTTACCCGCTTTATTCACAGGAAGAGTGCCAGCGTGCCGAGACCGAATCATTTATCAAACGTATCTATGGAGGGACCATGAAATCCATGCTTGTCCAATTCATTCACGAAGATACCCTATCTGATGATGATATCAATGAACTGCGCACCATTTTAAATAAAAAACCTAAAAAGTAATCCTATTAAAAAAGTCGATTTGGAATTTTTCCAAATCGCTTTTTTCGGTCGAAATTGAAATAGCGGGGGTTTCTCAAGTAATTATCGCTTTCTTGCTCAGCAACCCGTAAGTCATAAAATAAGGCTGTTTTCACATACTTCGTTGCTATTTACCAAATAGTGAGGTGTGGTTGATTTCCCCTCCAGATGCTCGCTTTCCGCGGGAGTCTCGCACTTCCGCTCCAATCAACCTTAAATCGTTTCGTTTTAAAAACAACAATCTTTACGAAAAGAGCCT
>NZ_JAGGQC010000051.1:0-6317 GCF_018613455.1 Bacillus sp. ISL-78 | reverse complement strand
GAACAACAAACTGCATAACCAGTTAAATAACAACATAGTACATTTACCCCCATCAAAAAAATGAGAATATGGAGGGTTTATTTTAGCATGGCTTTTTTACTATTGTGTTTTCATACAAAAAAGAGCTGCCTTAAAGACAGCTCTGATCTTCAGCTAACGCACCCGTTAGCTGAATAAACAACTTGAAATTATTTTTTATCAAAAGCTAATTTCAACCCTAAGGATATCAACATAATTCCTGATAATCGTTGAAATGCAGAAGTAAAGAATGGTTTTTGAAACCAGCCTCGTATGGAATTAATCAAATTAACATAGATAAATAACCATAGAATCGTTAATATAACAGGTGTTATTCCTATGATAACCAAATGTACTAAATTATGCTTACCAGGTATGATAAATTGAGGTAAAAATGCCATAAAGAAAACAATGGCTTTCGGATTTAGTACATTTGAGAGCAATCCTTGTAAGAAATAAGAACCTTTTTGCTTTTTATTCGAAGTAGTGTTGTCAGGCGTTAAGTTGAACTGCTTTGAAAAAAGAGTAGATATTCCCATAAAAATGAGAAATGCGGCTCCAGCATATTTAATAATTTTAAAAAGTAGAACAGAGTTAGCAATCACAGCAGACAAGCCAAGAAGAGCAATTACTATATGAATCGTAAGTCCCAAACAAACACCGCCAACCGTTTTAAAACCTATTCCTTTTCCATTAATCAATGTATTTTTAGTGACTAATACTGTGTCAGCCCCAGGAGTAAGTACAATTAGTAAAGTCGTTATTACAAATAAATAAAAATGTTCCATATTACTTCCCCTTTCCTATTAAATAACACAATATTACCACAGATTTTGTTTGTTTAATATTCTGAATTTTTTTATAACCCGCATCAAGAAATTCAACTACATCCTTTAACAGAGCCTTTTATTTTAAATAGGCTTTGTTAATGATTAATGTTGATTTTTGAACAAATAAAAAGACCACATAAAAAGTGGTCTTCTTTAGTGCTTACTATGGAACTAACGCACCCGTTAGTTCTATAAGAAATCAAATAATTATTAGACAATAAATTTAGTAAACCACGCAATATATCCTGCCCCTGGAATAAAAAATACTTGAGCTAGTATCGTTCCTAATAAACGAGAAGTAACCATCATAAGAGATACACCCTTGAGATTAAGGTAACTTCCCTTTTGATTTATTACGTCATCCGCAAGAATAGATATTTTAGGGTCAATAAAAATTATAAGTAAAATTGTAGCTATTCCATTTATAAGACCCGATGCCATAATAGCTGTTGTTGCTCTTTCTGGAGCTATTAAAGCAGCATATAACGCAGATAACACTCCAATTGTATAGATTGCAGTTATTACCATATTAATTAAGAACAATCTTATGGGAATATCTTTCAATCTAATATCCTTTAAGTAAGAAAACTTTGGTAAATGAATGTGTTTTATCCCACGCTTAATGTATTCGAAAGTTAATCCCTTTTTTATCAAAGATGGTATAGAACCTCTTTCTTCAGATAAATGAACAATAGCCCTTGAAAAAATTGCAATAAAAGTAGGAAGTAAAAGAATACCTATAATTGTTCCTAATGTTGATGAACCAATAATGACTCTATATTGGTTTTCAACAAACTCTAGTGTATTTACTTTTGGAGCATTATCAACCAGGCTCCCTGTAAATGGTTGCTGCATCATATTCGCTAATCGAGAAATCATAACCATCAAGTTAAATAAGGATAGAGCTGAAGCTAACAATCTTACTCTTGCACCAGATAATCTGACTGCATATGCAAGTGTTTCGATAGTATGGATAATAAATATAAATAGAGATATAAGAATTAATTTTTCTGTTAAGAGTTCCAAAACAAATTACCTACTTTAATATATTTCTTCCCATATTACCACATATATTTCCAATTTGTGTTATGGAACTATCCAGCCCCGTTAGTTGTATAAAGAAAAAGCTGCCTTAAAGACAGCTCCGATTGATCTTCAACTAACTCATCCGATAGTGAACATTAATTATAGACTTATCTAGTTGAATTAGCTAAAGCATGAAAAATCTCATTTAAATTTTCCTCATTTTGCTTAATCATATAGGTAAAATATCAGTTCCGCCATTTATATTCAACCGTTTGGTTAAATATATAAGTATAGTATGGTATCGAATATACATTTACTAACCTCTAACTTCAATCATAAAATGAAACGAATTTATATATCCTGTTTCCTCCTTTCAAAAATCACTTCATAATAAGCGGCTATTCCATAAGAACGGATGGGCGGTGCAAATATTTGAATGAACCTCCAACCTAGCTCTGAATGTTGATTTATGACATCTTGATAGCTTTCCCGGGATTTGCGGCTCTCTTTATAATTAATCCTTACAAACTTATACTCGTACATTTATACACCCACTTTTATAGTTTTTTTCATATGCAATTTTGAAAAAACATTAGATTTAATTTCTTTTAAGGCCTAATGCTTAGAAATCTTCATTATATACAGAACTTCTATTTTTTACTCATTTCTAAAATTCATTAAAATGTAGCCCACCTCAAAAGATAGCTTCCCTCTTGATTGGAGCTGATCTTTTTCATGTAAAAATATTACTTTTCAATCGTTCTCGTCAACTCTATTACTTATTGTAAAAGGCTGTTTTATAAAAAAGCACAAAATGAATGCAATAATAATGAGAATAAAAGCAATCATGAAACCATTATTAAGCCCCTTCACAGTTGCTTCCAGTAATATATTATCTTCTTTTTTCACTGTTTGATCGCCAGTATATTTAGCTATGGTAGTCGACATTATCCCCACCATAATGGCCGCACCAAGTGAAGCAAATATTTGCCGTACTGTATTGTTAGCCGCAGAACCGTGGCTTATAAACTTCTTTGGTAGTGCATTTATCCCCGCAGTAGCGAGTGGCATCATTACTAGCCCCATACCAGCCATTCTTAAGGAATAGAAACAAATTATCCACCAAATAGGGGTCTCCTGAGTTAGATACATAAACGGAAATGACCCTAAAGAAAGAATGAGCAGTCCTATTACGGATAGTCTTCTAATACCATGCTTATCAAAAATTTTTCCAGCAATGGGAGAAATGATCCCTAACACCAGTGCACCAGGCAGTAGCATTAAACCTGAACGAAGTGCTGAGTACCCATGTATCGTTTGTGTATAAATGGGTAGGAGAATTTCTGATCCAATCATAGTCATAAAAATAATGGAGACAATGACCGTGGTCAAAGTGAATGTTCTATCCTTAAAGACACTTAGCTCCAATATTGGCTCTGTTAATTTGAACTGACGGCAGGCAAATACAATCAGTACACCAAATCCAATTCCACATGTTATCAGGACGGTATTATTTCCCCATCCTATATTTCCTGCAACACTAATTCCATATAGTAGTGAAATTAAGCCTATACTACTTAACAAGATAGAAATAATATCCATTTTCGGTTTTGTTAAATGAATGACATTTTTCATGTAAAAGAAAGCAAGAACTATATCAATCAGAACGATTGGGAGGATTAAGTAAAATAGATAATGCCAATCATACGTGTCAACAATCCAACCAGATAATGTCGGACCGATTGCAGGCGAAAATGCTATTACAATCCCAACTAATCCCATTGCCTCTCCTCGACGATCGGCTGGAAATATTAAAAAAATTAACGTTTGCATTAATGGAATCATTAATCCCGTTCCAATGGCCTGTATAATACGCCCAATAAGCAAAGTTGGAAAGGTTGTACTAAAAGCACAAACCAATGTTCCCAAAGCAAAACTTCCGATCGCCATAAAAAATAAAGACCTATTAGCGATTTGATTCAATAAAAATGCTGAAATAGGAATCATTACCCCACTTATTAACATAAACGCAGTGATTAGCCACTGAGCATTATTAGCAGTGATACCTAAATCTTGCATAATTCTCGGGAGAGCTGTAACTAACAGGGTCTGATTAATAATGGTTATAAAAGTACCCACCATTAAAACAATTACAAACCCACCTCTCTTAAAGGGTTTTCCCTCTGTATCTACTGGTAAAGAGAGAGATTTTTCCATAAAACCCACACTCCTTTCAATTATTTTTACTTGTGCACACTTTTTTATACTCGAGTATACTTTTTTTAGTATACAATATAGTATAATGAAACTGTCAATATTAATTTTTAGGAGAAGAAGATAAATGACTAAAAGAGAACAAATAATTGAGGTAGCAAAATTGCTTTTTCGAACGATAGGTTATCATGATACTTCTGTACAAGATATCCTAGATCAATCAGGGGTTTCAAAAGGTACCTTTTATAATCACTTTCCTTCTAAATCTCAATTGATTCAGTGCATCATTCAAGAGGTCGATGCAAAAGTCGAAGAACAACAAAGCCAGTTACTGTTAGAGGGTGATCCCCATAGCAAGCAAACTTTTTATTCTCAACTTCGAATAAAACACTCGATATACAGTACTGAGAGGATTGCGGAACTTTACAATATCTCGATGGCAGAAAATGATGAGGTGTTAAGGAAGTATATGGCCGATAGCCATTATAAGGAATTAAACTGGTTAGCTAAACGTTTGATTGAGGTTTATGGTATTGGCATCGAAGCCAGTGCAATGGATTTATCCACTCACTTCATTGGGGGATTAGGCTATCAATTTAGGTACTCTAATCAAATGAAACTTGATACCAATAGTTCTGATATATTAGATTACAACATTCTTCGATTAGAAAAAAACATAGAAATAACAAAACAATCTAAGCATATTCTCTTTCCATTCAGCATACAGAGTTCAGTTGAAACCCTGGAAACGGTTGTTATGAATATCAAGAATCTACTAGACGAAGTAAAGAATGATATTGACTCTCAGGATGAAAAAGAACTAATTGATTTTATCTTGGAAGAATGTCAAAACTCTTGTATAAGATGGAGTCTTTGTGAAGGAGCCGTTCGCCAATTAAAAATTTTATCCCCCTCTCCATCTATAAAGAAACAGAAATTCAGGGAGGTATTTAATATCGTCTATAAACAAGCGAGAAAATATAATAATGGATGAAGAATTCCTTCACTAGAACCATCTATTCTTTAAAAGAATAATTAAGTATTTGGATAGATTAGGGTCTAACGGATAAAGTTTTCGATATCATTACCATTCTTCTTTAAAATTTCTTATAGAACTAAACCAGCTAATAGGATGTCAATATCTTTCTCTAAAATTTTCATTTCCCTTATGATATACTATTTTTTTTGTTCATGACAAATAACCCTCCAAAACCCTTTTGGAAGGATTTTTCTCTTTTTCACAAAACCGTTAATCAGGCTAAATCTAGGAATGCTTCTTTTCTCTTTAATAAAGCGTAAATCCATTGAAGCAACTTATTCATACAGGCAACGATTGACACTTTGGCCGGTTTTCCTTCTGATTTTTTCTTATCATAGAAGGCTTTAAGCTTTTTGTTCCTTGAACTTCTTATGCCACATAGTACGGCAAGATACAGAGAATGACGTAGTCTGCTCGAACCTCTTTTAGTAATACGATTAATGGTTGCCGTAAATTTACCCGATGAGTGAACACTTGGATCTACCTCAGCGAAGGCAACTAGTTTTTTCGGGTGATTAAACCGATCGATTTCACCAATTTCAGAGATAATCGTGGCTGCGATTTTTTCTCTGATACCGGGAATCGATTGGATGATCTTATATTCTTCCAGTTCATTTGCCAGGGCCACTATACGATCTTCCAACTCAGAGAGGTGTCCCTGGTAATGAAAAAGCAACTCAATATACATACGAAGATTGATTACGTGACTTTGATACACGTTTATTTGAAATGGATTTCGAGACGCGGAGTCCATTATTTTTTTTGCTTTTTCCCATGCCCATTCACCCGATCGGCTAGGACAGAACTCTATAACACTCTCTACTAGTTTACTTTCCCCGGCTGCTAATACCGCCTCTGAAGTGGGATATTCCTTTAATATCAATAAAGAAATCCTTGAATATAGATCCCCAAAAACCTTTCGGTATTCAGGAAACACTTGATCTAAAATGGTGTGAAACTGAAGTTTAGCTTCCACATACATATTCGTTACGATTTCCTGTTGTCTGGACAAATTCCGAAGGTCTAATAGCTGAATTCCCCTCATTTTATGAGGTTCTAAATCCTCTTTGTAATACAGCACACACAACTGGTACGCATCGATAGCGTCCGTTTTCACCTTCCGTAAGCTGGACTTCTTTGCCTGGTAAGAAATAATCGGATTTAGTAAAATATATGGAATCCCTTGTTCC
>NZ_JAGGQC010000050.1:0-34799 GCF_018613455.1 Bacillus sp. ISL-78 | reverse complement strand
ACAGGAATGCTGCCCCGTTAGCCATCCATGAAGCGCAAAAACCAGCGCTTCACCACAGAGAAAGAAAATGGTTCAGAACGGTCAATACTGATTCTACGGCTGGGAGAGGAAGGTCGATGAACTATGGTGCGTTAGAGCCCATCCGTTAGTCTGACTCCAACGACCAAGGTGCACCACTGACTGTCGCTCCCTTACGGGAAGCACACATGGTAGATTAATCCTATTCTGGTTTTTGCACCAGCCTCCAATTGTATTGAGAGCCGTAGAAAGGATGTTTTCAATGGAAGTAGTCATTGAAAGAGCATGTGGTATGGATGTCCATAAGGACAATATTACTGCATGTATTATGACACCAGAAGGAAAGGAGATTCAAACGTTTTCAACAAAAACTGTTTTTCTAATACAGTTAGTGGATTGGATTAAAAAGAATAACTGTACTCATGTTGCCATGGAGAGTACCAGTGTATATTGGAAACCTATTGTTAATTTATTAGAAGCTGAAGAGATTGAGTTTTTAGTTGTGAATGCTCAACATATGAAAGCAGTGCCAGGGCGTAAAACAGATGTTAAAGATGCAGAATGGATTGCCAAACTTCTTCGTCATGGACTCCTAAAAGCTAGTTACATACCAGATCGAAATCAACGGGAACTACGTGAACTAGTTCGGTACCGTAGAAGTATCATTGAAGAACGTGCTAGACAACATAATCGAATCCAAAAAGTGTTAGAAGGCGCAAATATTAAGCTAGGCTCTGTCGTTTCAGACGTTATGGGTGTTTCGGCTCGAGACATGCTTAACGCAATTGCCGAAGGTGAAGAAGATCCTGAAAAACTAGCAAACTTTGCCCGACGCACAATGAAAAAGAAGAAAGATGAACTAGAACTCGCCCTTAAAGGTTATATCAATTCGCATCAACGCCTCATGTTAAAAACCATTTTAAAGCATATTGATTTTTTAACAGAACAAATCGAGATGCTCGACCAAGAGGTCGAGGAAAGAGTAAGCTCCTATCAAGAAGATGTGGAACGATTAGACTCTATTCCTGGTATAGCTACAAGAATGGCTGAGCAAATTTTATCTGAAATTGGGACTGATATTAAGAAACAGTTTCCAAGTGCAGCTCATATGTGTTCTTGGGCAGGACTAGTTCCTGGGCATAACGAAAGTGCGGGAAAAAGAAAATCGGCTAAAACAAAAAAAGGAAACAAGTATTTGAGATCAGCATTAACAGAAGCAGCTCATTCTGTAAGAGGATCTAAAAACTATCTCGGAGCACTGTATAGGCGTACAGCATCACGAAAAGGTAAGAAACGAGCAGGAATAGTAGTCGCTCATGCCATGTTACGTATCTCCTATTATCTCTTAACTCGAAAAGAAATGTATGTAGACTTAGGCGAAGACTACTTTGATAAACAGAGACAACAATCAATTTTTCGGCATTCACTAAGAAGACTTGAAAGTTTAGGATACACAGTTACATTACAAGAACCTGAAGCATCTTAATCCAGTCCACTTACCTACAATAAATCAGTAAATTAGGCGCTCTCCCCTTTTTAAAAAAACAATGAGCTGCGTCTTCTTAAGTATTGCCTTTTCCCCTAAATTCCAGAAGTCTATTTTCATGGTAGTTCATCAAGAAAATCAACAACATCAACAACATCCTTTAACAGAGCCTAATGTTTAAAGAGCAGTATAGATAGTAATCAAAAAGAGGATAATAATCCGAATTTCGGACTAATTATCCTCTTTTAGGAGTCACACTTTAATTCCTAACAACAACTACTACCGCCTAATAATACTAAACCTACACCATCTTGATTTTCTTCTTTGTCTAATGTAAATTCCTCAGTTGAAGCAATTTGAGAATCTACTGCCACTTTAATCCCGTTAATGGTTTGTATAGTATCTTTTTCTTGTGGAGCATCTAAAGATAAGGCCATTTGAGGTCCACAACAACCAGCAACAGAAGTAAGACGAATCCCTTCTGCACCTTTTTCATTTAAAACATTTTCTAAAAGTTGTTTTGCAGCATCTGTAATTTTCATGTTAAATCCTCTCCATTTCTTTCCTATGCATTAGGAAATATTCTTTTTAATGCTTCCTTCATTTCTGGTTTCACCTTAATTTTAGGACGTGCAGACTTAGCCATTTCCTCTGCTTCTTCAATCGTATTCGCCTTACCTAAAGTCAACAAGGTTCCAACCGCAACGGTTCCTGTGCGATTGCTTCCTCCCGCACAATGAAAATACACATTCTTTCCTTCATTATATGCTTTTACGACATGAGCAATCGAATTTTTAATAGATTCATCTTGGTGTGTAGCATCATCTACAATGGGACTATGCATGCGGCTATACTCCGTATCGTCAGGCGCTTCTGCACGCAAATCAAAAATAATATCGGCTTTCTCATTTTCCATGATGTCTTTCACATCATCTGCGCCACCGATGAAAATGCGATCTTTAATTAATTCATGGTAAGTCTTTGTGGTCATTATATCCATCCTCCAATTTAAATGACTTACTCTAGTCAGAGGTACAATCAATTAGTTACTGTAATCTTTCAGCTTTTCATACCCAACCTTTTCTTCATGCATCCAAGGGATGATTACACATTTCTCAGATGACTTTTCCTTAACTTCATGAATCCATTCTTTTTCTGCCATTGCCTTCCCGCTTAATACAGGGTCTGCCGTATTAGTAGCATATAGACTCTGATTAATTACCCACCACTGTGGGTTGATATTTGCCCTTCTTAAATCATCTTGTAATCGGGATGCTTCTAACACGGGTGTGGCTTCGGCAAGTGTGACGATCACGACGGAAGTTTCTTCTGCATTCCTAATTTGAGGAAGTATTTTTTTTACACTCTCAGGGACTTCACCCGTTGACTTGGCAATCTCTTTACTATAAGACTGTGCAGCATCCAACAATAACAACGTGTGACCCGTTGGAGCTGTATCAATGACGACTATTTCATTTTCTGATTTAGCGACCACTTCAGCGAAGGCTCGGAATACGGCTATTTCCTCTGTACAAGGGGAATTAAGATCTTCCTCTAAATAAGCAAGTCCTTCTTCATCTAAATCTTGGCCAGCGTTCTTTATGACATCTGCTTTGTATTTTTCGACTTCTTCTTTTGGATTAATGCTGCTAATCGTTAAGTTTTGATTAAATTGAACATTTTCGAATTGGTAATTCAAGTGTCCCGCAGGATCGGTTGTCGTTAAGTGCACACAGTGCCCCTTCTCAACTAAACCAACAGCAATCGCTGAAGCAATCGTTGTTTTCCCCACTCCACCTTTCCCCATTGTGAAAATAAGCTTTGTATTATTTGTTGAGAAATCAGTGATCATTTCATTCAATCTTGGAAGATTCGCTGTTTCATCGTCATATGTCACCATCTTTGATGGAATCGTGTACTGTTTAAATAAATATCGTAAATTGTCTATCCCTGTTAAGGAAAAAGAAACAAACGGTAACGAATAAACAGCAACCTGTTTTAAATGTTCTGGTATGTGCTGTAATGCGTTTCTTTGGCGATGATAAAAGGCGGATGACACTTCATCTTCTTCAAGGTGTGTCTGAAGAAGCCCATTCACGATAAGTATTTGGTTTTTCACGCCAATCTCTTTGAGTTCATTGGATGCACGGTCTGCTTCTAATAAGGATGAGGCGTCAGGTCTTGTTACCAGGATTAATGTGGTTTTACTTGGATTGGAAAGGACCTCCACGGTTTTAGAATAAAGGTCTTTTTTCTCCGCCAACCCTGACAAAGGACCTAAGCATGACGCACCGTGTGTGCTTTCCTCCAGGAATCCACTCCATGCCGTCGGAAGCTGTAAAAGCCTTAGCGTATGCCCAGTTGGAGCCGTGTCAAAGATAATATGGTCAAACTGATTGACTATGTCAACATTGGTTAGCACGTTCGAAAATTCATCAAATGCGGCAATCTCCACCGTACAAGCTCCTGATAATTGTTCTTCCATGGTGGCAACGACGGAATCAGGTAGCTTCCCTTTATATGGACCAACCACTTTGTCACGATACGCCCTCGCTGATGCCTCAGGATCTAAATTACTGGCAAATAAATTATCAACACCTGGTACGGCTATGGGTGTATTGGTTAGACTGATCCCAAATACGTCTTGTAAGTTGGAAGCTGGGTCTGTGCTGATGAGCAATACCTTTTTCCCACTATCGGCTAATGCAACAGCAGCGGCACTGGCAGTCGATGTTTTTCCTACCCCACCTTTTCCCGTTAAAAATAAAAAGGGTGTTTGAATGACATTCTTCGGATTGAAAGATTGAAACACGCTTTTTCCCCTTCTTTCTTTCTTTCTTTCTATCTTATTTCAGTTGATTTAAATCAATGGAAAGACGAGCTTTTGGCTTTTCATTTAACTCTTCAGGTTTTACTTCAAACCATTTCCCAAACTCTTCGTTCGTTGGATAACTTCCCTCTTTCACAATCTGATTATTGACTAAAATAATTGGCAAGACGTCAGGTCCTTTTTCATGTAAAGCTTTATTAATCTCAGGGTTGTCTACGAACTTAGCAGGATCATTGGTTAATTGATAACGTTTGATATCGAACCCTTTTTTCTCCAAAGAATAAACAGCAGATGCAACTCTTGTTAATTCAGGATCAACACTCGGTCCACATACGCCAGTTGAACAGCACATAGCAGGATCAAAGATTTCCACTTTCATCATTTGTTCTCTCCCCTTCATATATAATCATTTACTTATGCTATTGATAAAACGAAAGCCGAGTGATTACTCGGCTTTTCAGTTTTATTTATACGCCCGTTTTAGAGAAACGTTCAATTCTTTCTCCGATTTCATCACGAACACGTTGGAAGGTCGCCCATTTTTCTTCATCGGTCCCTTCCGCTTTTGCTGGGTCATCAAAGCCCCAATGTTCACGTCTCACATGCGATGGCGTCATTGGGCATTTGTCTGCCGCATCGCCACATAGCGTGACCACAAAATCGGCCTTATTTAAAATGTCAGGGTCAATGATATCGGAAGTTTGATTGGTAATATCCATTCCAACCTCGTTCATCGCTTTAACAGCATTCGGATTCAAGCCATGTGCTTCAATTCCTGCACTTAGCACTTGCCATTCGTCTCCTAGATATTTCTTACCCCATGCTTCAGCCATCTGACTTCTGCAAGAATTACCTGTACATAAGAAGTAAAGTGTTTTTTTCGCCATGTTGTTTCTCTCCTTTATGAGTAAAATGATGTATTTAGTGAATAATGAGCAACCATATATACAAGCCAACTAATGTGATGAACAATGTTGGGATGGTTAAGATGATACCCGTTTTAAAGTAGGTTCCCCATGTGATCTTCACGCCTTTTAATGAAAGGACATGCAGCCATAATAATGTTGCCAAAGAACCAATCGGTGTAATTTTCGGGCCCAAGTCCGAACCAATGACATTAGCATAAATCAGGGCTTCCCTAATCGCCCCCGTTGTATTCGTATCGGAAATGGCAAGAGCGTCTATCATGACCGTCGGCATGTTATTCATAAGCGATGAGAGGATAGCTGCGATGAAGCCCATTCCGACAGTAGCAGCGAATAATCCTTGATCAGCAGTTAATTGTATAAGGTCGGCTAAAATATTCGTCAATCCAACGTTTCTCAATCCATACACCACGACATACATTCCAATGGAGAAGAACACAATCGCCCATGGTGCGCCTTTTACAACGGTCTTGGTATTTACAGCTGGACTCCGTCTTGCCATAAACAAGAAGAAAATGGCGATAACACCTGCAATGATAGATACAGGAATGTTGAAATATTCACTGATAAAATAGCCAACCAGCAGAACACCTAAAACAATCCCAGACAGGCGAAACATTTTCACATCCCGAATGGCATCGACTGGCTTCTTCAATTGAGCCATATCATAATTCTTCGGAATGCTCTTTCTGAAGTACAAATATAATACCAGGATGCTTGCTGCTAATGAAAACAGGTTGGGAACGATCATTCTAGAGGCGAACTCAATAAACCCGATATCAAAAAAGTCCGCAGAAACAATGTTGACCAGATTACTTACGACAAGCGGTAAGGATGTAGTGTCCGCGATAAACCCACTCGCGATGATAAATGGGAAGATCATTCTCTCTTCCAACTTCAAGTTTCGAACCATCGCCAATACAATCGGAGTTAAGATGAGCGCGGCTCCGTCATTGGCGAAAAACGCAGCGACTAGAGCTCCGAGAATACTCACATACACAAACATCCTTACTCCATTTCCCTTGGCCGCTCTAGCCATATGTAGAGCTGCCCATTCAAAGAAACCAATTTCATCTAAAATCAAAGAAATAATGATAATAGCAATGAACGCCAACGTCGCGTTCCATACAATACCTGTAACGGCAATTACATCATTGAAGTCAACAACCCCAACGAGTAAGGCAAGTAACGCCCCCCCGCATGCTGACCAGCCGATTGACAATCCCTTGGGTTGCCAGATGACGAATGTCAACGTCAGCAAAAAGATGATACTAGCTAATATAACTGTACCCACTTATGTTCTCCTCCTCGTTAGTCACAACAAATTCGTTTTCCTTGTGCTGTTAATTCTTCTACTTTAAATGTTTGACTTGGCAAGTCCTTGATAACCGTTTGAATAAATGAGTAATACGAGGATGATTGATTTAACGAGTAAAATATCCATTGTCCCCTTCTCGCTTCATTCACAATTCCGCTATCCTTCAACTTTCGTAAATGTTGGCTAATAGCAGGTTGGCTCATATCAAACAGGTCTACAAATTCACAGACACAACATTCATGTTCAGACATAATTTTTACCATCGTCAAACGTGTTTTATCACCTAAAAGTTTAAGAACGTTTGCCGTAGCTTCTATATCCAACGCTTCATTCGTTTGCATGTTATCCCTCCACAACTAATCTTTAAATAATTATATACTTATATAAAAAGTAAGATAGTCCTTAATTCGGTTCTTTCCCTAGTCATTATATAAGCATATTCTTATATAGTCAAGTAATCAAATTTTTTACATATCACTTGATTAAAAGTTTTTCGGCTAGATTAAAGAAGGACAAATCGGATGAAATTTCATAAACAAATATTCATCGCCAATCTTTACTACCGATTTATCCGTCTTGCCTTATAACTGTATGGAGCATTTTGTATTCTTTACTCTACAATTATTCCATACATTAATCCTCCCCATACATTAACCATTATCCTTTGAACCAGATTTTTAAATTAAATAATCAGACCTATTGTTGCTGAAACAGCCCCAATAATGACTGATGATGTTACATATCCTATTGCTAATTTTATTTTATTCGATTGTATTAACGTAATTGTTTCGTATCCGAAAGTAGAAAATGTAGTATATGCACCACAAAAACCAATTCCTCCGAAAAACCATACCCAATCACTGATTTGACTGTTTAAATGAAGATTAGCAATGACACCTAGAAAAAAGGATCCTGTTATGTTAATCACCCAAGTACCCAATGGAAATGGATGTATTTTTTTAGCTCTATTATTAATGAAACTTCCTAATAAAAATCTAGCGGCAGCACCTAAAGAACCACCTATCCCGATTAGCCAGATCATACTGGGTCACCTTCTTCTTCTTTTGGTAATGCAAATTGGCAACCTAAATAAGCCAATAATAATCCTAATAATGTGGTAGATAGTATGTAAAGCAGGGCTAAAAGAACATGACCATCTTGGAATAAGTGTATCGACTCAACAGAAAATGTTGAAAATGTCGTAAATGAACCGATAAATCCTGTCCCGATAACGAATGTAAATTCTGGTCTTATTTTTTTTCTATGGCTTACAGATGTTATAAACCACCCAAGAAATAAACACCCAACGAGATTTATTACTAAAGTACCCAAAGGGAAACCCTTATATGTAGGTATCCATATTCCAAATCCATACCTACATAAAGTGCCTAAAAAACCGCCAAGCATAACTAATAATAATTTCACAATATCACCTTTAATAGAGGAGTACTTCCTATTTCATTTTTTCCCGAAGATAATCACTCAGTCTAGACCACAGTTCTACTTCACTATAAGAACGGGGCACTTAACCCTTTTCACCACTTTATGACTTACACTTCCCAATACCATCTCTTGTAATGAATTTAGTCCTCGGCTACCTATAATCACTAAATCAAACTTCTCTTTATTGGCATATTCGACAATGGATGGACCTGGTTCTCCTCGTAAAACCTTAAAAGTGTAAGGCACATTATTGGTTTCCAACCGTTCTTCAATAGGCAAAAGTTTCTTTCGGCGGGAAAGTTCTAATTCTTCTTTTCCATAGGAATGAAGAACTTCTTCCTTTGCTTTAGAAAAGTCAACTACATAAACCAATTCAATGGTACAATTTTCAATCAAAGAAGCAATCTTAACTGCTTCTTCCGTTGCCCGCAACGAATGTTCCGACCCATCGACCGCTAATAAGATGTTTCTATACATATTTTTGCTCCTTTTCATAAGTTAATGTGATGATAATTTAGGATTGGTTTGATTATATATAGCTAACTTTTCCACTAATCTTTTACTAGCAGAATCTAACCCTTTAATGGTTACATTATTATTATTTTCACGGTATTTTAAGACCACTTTATCGATGGCTCCTACGGCTGAATCATCCCAAATATGTGCCTCTGAAAAATCAATGATGATATTTTTATGTTTAACAGCAAAATCAAATGACTCAACAAACCCTTCAACAGATGCAAAAAACAATTGACCTTCTATCTCAAAAATTTTATCTGAATCATTAAGTCGCTCTTTTACTTTTATGGTTGAAATTTTTGCAACAAAGAATATGGCGCTTAAAATAACCCCTGCAATAACGCCTTTTGACAGGTCATGCGTTGCAACTACGATTATGACGGTTACCAACATGACTACGGCATCACTCTTTGGTGCTTTTACTAAATAGGTAAACGAAGACCAGTCGAATGTTCCAATAGACACCATAATCATGATACCGACGAGAACGGGCATTGGAATTTGTACAACTAGATCTCCCAAAACAATAATTAAAAAGATTAAAAACAAGCCAGCAGTAAGGGTAGAAAGTCTTCCACGCCCGCCTGATTTCACGTTGATTACAGATTGTCCAATCATGGCACAACCCGCCATACCTCCAAAAAATCCAGTAATGATATTGGCAATCCCTTGTCCTCTGGATTCTTTGTTCTTTTTACTTTCCGTTCCTGTCATATCATCAACGATGGATGCTGTTAATAAGGACTCTAATAAGCCCACAATAGCTAACGCGATTGAGTAAGGAAAGATAATTTTTAGGGTTTCAAAAGAAAATGGTACGTCAGGAATGAAAAAAGAGGGCAATGATTGTGTGATCGTACCTAAGTCTCCAACTGTTCGTAATTCCGCACCTGAAAAGATTGAAATAGTTGTTAAAACAATAATGGCTATCAATGGTGCAGGAATCGATTTAATAAACCTCGGAAATACATAGACAATTACCAACGTAATGGCTACGAAAATGTATGTTAGCGAGGATATGCCAAGAAAATGCGGGACTTGAGCCATAAAGATAAGAATGGCTAATGAATTGACAAAGCCAATCATAACAGCCCTTGGAATAAATTTCATGAACCTTGCTATTTTAAATACTCCGAAAATCACCTGGATAACACCTGTTAATATCGTTGCTGCCAATAAGTAATTCAATCCGTGTTCCTTCACCAATGGAACCATTAGTAATGCCATGGCACCTG
This sequence comes from Bacillus sp. ISL-78, assembly GCF_018613455.1. NCBI lineage: Bacteria > Bacillati > Bacillota > Bacilli > Caryophanales > Bacillaceae > Bacillus > Bacillus sp. ISL-78. The sequence goes on along the minus strand of NZ_JAGGQC010000050.1, from coordinate 25,024 downwards.
TTGCAGCTGAAATCATTCCTGGGCGTCCACCTACAAAAGCAATAATCACAGCAATACAAAATGATGCATATAATCCGATCATTGGATCTACCCCAGCAATGATGGAAAAGGCGATTGCCTCTGGTATTAATGCTAAAGCAACAACAATCCCCGCCAGGATATCTGCTCTAACATTAGAAAACCATTCTTGTTTTATTTTTTCTACCACTTCTATACACCTCATGTCTTTTTATTTTCTCACTCATACTGTTTACAAGTTGAATTCAAATTTAATAAACCTAGTCTAACATCAACTTTCCCAAAATGGAACCTTTTTAGGACTTTTTTAAAACGGATAAATATTATGGTATGATGAAAGAAACGTAGAACAGTAAGGGAGAGTCTTAATGTTAATTGGATATATAAGACCAAATGAAGATGACCTTGATTGTAATATTCAACGAAATATTTTAATGAAATTACATTGTGAAACAATCGTATCTGAGGAACATTCATCCGCTAAAAGAAGAACACAACTTGATAATATGATGAACACCCTCGATCGAGGAGATAAAATAGTCGTGACAAATCTATTTGCTTTGGCAGACTCTACACGGCATTTAGTTGAATTATTAGAAATAATTAATGATAAAGGAGCTTTTCTACACTCACTTAAAGAGGAGATTGACACACATCATCATTCTGGATATCCATTTTATGATATCGTCAAACACCTTTTAGAATTTCAAAGTGATGTGATCAGCGAAAAAACCAAAAAAGGATTATCCGAGGCAAAACAAAAGGGAATTACAACAGGTCGACCTAGAAAACCCGATGAAAATGTAAAGCGTGCCATTATTATGTACCAAAGTAAAAAGTATAGTCTAGCTGAAATTAAAAACGAAACAGGGATTAGTAAATCCACCTTATATAGATACTTAGAAAATTAATTTTGTTATCAACGTTTTAATGATAATATGACAATTCAAATATGGATAAAGTGACACTGCGATTAATCATGTTTTTCATTTCCTTTTGTATAAGAAAGGACCAGTCTGCATTAGACTGGTCTTCTGTTTTATTCGCAACAAGAATTATTTTTGATCTCCAATCTCGCTAGAAATGGTTTGCCACAGCAAGAACCATCCTGCGTTTCATTTGCAGGAAGATCAGAATCGCAGGAATTAGATGCAAGATTCACACTGCAAACTCCTGTTTCAGGGAGCTCCAAGTGTACTTCTTTTGCTCCCTCGACATCGCCAGTCAGATAAGCCACCACGGAACGGACTTGTTCATAGCCTGTCGCCAGTAAGAAGGTAGGTGCTCTTCCATAACTCTTCATGCCAACAATATAGAAGTTCTTTTCAGGATGTCGTAGTTCTTGTTCACCATGCGGCCGCACCGTTCCACAGCTATGAATATTGGGATCAATGAGCGGAGCAAGAGCTTCAATGCTTTCCACAGATGAATCAAGGTTTATCCTTACTTCATTTAAAAAGGATGTATCGGGTCTAAAACCCGTACTCACAACGATTTCATCGATATCACCGAGTGTAAATTCTTCCCCGTCTAACTCTCCCACCACAGTGATTTGACCATTTGATGGATACACTCCGTTAATATGGAAGGGGGTTAGAATATGGATTCGTCCAGACTCCACTAATTCCTGAATTCTTATGCCAAGTTCTCCACGAGCCGCCAACCCGTCGTTTTCTTGTCCGCCGTACACTTCATGGATCTGTTTTTTACGAAGAACCCAGTAGATCTTTGTATCCGTAAATTTTTGCTGTAAAGGGGCCAGATCCAATAGAGCATTTATGGCAGAATGGCCACTTCCGATCACCACGGTGGTTTTATTTTGGTATCTGTTTTCCAGTTTTTCGACGTTAGGAATGCCATAGTGGATTTGATTGTGTAATTGTCTTTCGGCATTCGTCCAGATACCATTTGAAAGGATTGGATTTGGATTGGCCCAAGTGCCTGATGAATCAAGGACAGCTTTCGCTTCAATGACTGTTGTGTCACCATTCACTTCAACATAGAGTTGAAAGGGAACCGTGTCCCGTTTTCCTGTTTTTAATTTATCGTGAGCCTTTTTGGCAACACCGACTACTTTTGCTTGTAAGATGATCTGATCTTTTATTTCTGGAAGGTTACTCAACGGAAGAAGGTACTCTTCTACCAGTTTGCGACCTGTCGGCAAAGCTTCTTCGTTGGGTGAAGACCAACCAGCGTTCTCCAGTAATTCCTTTGCTACTTTATCGATGTTATACTGCCACGGAGAAAACATTCGAACATGTCCCCACTCCAGCATGCTCGAACCAACCGAGTCGCCTGCTTCCAATACGATAAACTTCTCCCCTTTTTTTAGTAAATGAGCGGCTGCGGCCAGCCCCACAGGACCACCACCTATAATTGCTACGGGTAATGCATTTTTATCAAATTGAACCATCATTGTTCCCTCCTATAATTTTTACAGTTTTTCATGAATCGTTCCCCGTAAATAAGTTGTAACTTGCAAGTATTGTCAAAAAATTATACTACCCCCAAGGAGTAGTACAACATACGGAAGACTTCAGCATTCGATCATTAAGCAATTTCAGAGAACGCACGACTGATTCCTTTTCAAACTCATTCATCGTCTTGAAGATCTCATTCAAGTAATCATTCATTTGCTGATCGATTAATTGATTGACCTTCATTCCTTCATCGGTCAGAGAAAGAATAGAAATTCTCCGATCTTCAGCATCTTGTGTTTTTGTGACCAAATTCAATTTTATTAAGGATTGGATTTGTCGGCTGAACGTCGTAATGTCCGTCCCCAGTGTTTCTGCAATTTGCTGGATGGAAGAGTTGTTTTGTCGGTTTATTTCATACAGGATATGGCTTTGAACGAGGGAAATTTCAATTCCATCTGCACTGCAGCAATTTTTATTCAATAATCCAAAACGTCTAGTTAAGAGTTGGAAGAGACCTCTAAGGTTTTCATTTTCCATTACTTTCACCTCACTTTATTTATACGCTAATTATTTGCATTTTGCAACTAATTGATTCAATTATTTTTTATTTATCCTTCAGCTTGTTAAAAGCCGTCATGAAATTCAGGTGAGTTTGCTCGCCGTAATAGCACGCTTCTCCTTTAAAAAAGTTTGTTTCGATGAATTCTTTTGCCTTTTCCAACCCTGGTTCACGAGAAGTTAAAACCAGTTTGAAATAGGCATCAAAATAACCAACAGACAATACGCTTGAATGGTTAACAGGCATAATCCATACCCCCTAAATGTTTAAAGTAATTTCTCCATAGCTATCACATCGACAAATTCCCCGTCTAAAATTCCCTGGTTCTTAAACACTCCTACTTCGCGATACCCCCGTTTTTTGTACAATCCTTGACCCATCTGGTTAAAGGGAAAAGTGAATAACACAATTTTATTGAAGTCATTTTCTTTTGCGAGCTTTTCGATGGATTGCAGCAATAAACCGCCAATCCCTTTTCCTCGATAATCTCTTGAGATATAAACGGATAAATCGGCAACCCCTTTATAAGCATCGCGGCTGTTATATTGATTCAAGGAAGCCCATCCAACAATTTCCCCTTCTTGCTCAGCGACAATTACCTTAAAGCGTCCGATGTGTTTGGCGAACCACTCCTCCATGTAGGCTTGATCCTTCAGTTCCGTTTCTAACGTGGCAATTCTATCCTCAATCCCTTGATTGTAAATTTCTTTGATGGAATCTATGTCCGTTTCCATCGCTTCACGAATGACCATACCTTTCCCCCTTCTCCTTTCGCTTGAAAACGCAAATTATTCAATTCCAATATTCTATATCCAATTTATAACACCAAAACTTGCAAGTTGCAAGTACTGTTTATAACTTTCCCATTTTGAATTTGAAATAAATCTTGTACTAACTGTTTATTTTAAAATCCATGACAAGGAATCATTTCCATCATGTCTTTCACATCATCTTCGCCACCATGAAAATGCAATTTCTAATTAATCAAAATTTGCACCAGTTAATGTGTGTAGTCTTTAAATCAGATGTTAATAATATGTAAATTATCTAGTTGCTTAGGAAAATAATATGTGTTGATTGTTATATTTTTAATATCGAATATCGATATTGAAAATCCATACCGTGATTTTTATTCTTCGGAGGTGATGTGAGGCAGAGACTAAATTTATGATAGAAGGAGAAAAAACATGAAAAAATCAGTAACGTTTAAAAATGGTAATTTAAAGATTGCAGGGAACCTTTATTTACCTGGGGGATTTGATGAAAATACAAAATATCCTGCAGTTGTCACTGTACATCCTGGTGGAGGCGTAAAAGAACAGACTGAGGGATTATATGTGGAAAACAACAAGCCAATTTAGCACCTACCTGACTCAACCGAAGCTATTGATTGTAGGAACCGAGGCGGACACACGCGCTTTCAGCGAACATTTCTAGGCATTGTCGAATGGGCCAATGGAATTGTTCTGGGTTGAGGGTGCAACGCATATGACTATGTATGATATCCCAGAATATGTAGGTCAAGCTGTAACTAAGTTAACAGAGTTCTTTGGCAATAATCTATAAGAATTAGGAAAGCAGTATTCAACGCGTTTTTTTTAATATACAGATATTTGTTTTCGTTAAGAATAGGGCAGTTTTCCAAGATATTTAGGAAAACGGCTTTATTTTGTTCCAAATAAGAAACTGAATAACATTTGAATTTAAAATTGTACAGTGTAATAATAATTGCATTTATGTTGCATTGGGAAATTTTTGTTTATTGTTATTAAACTAACCTGCCCCGTTAGTTGCATAAAGAAAAAGCTGCCTTCAAGACAGCTCTGATCTTCAGCTAACGCACCCGTTAGCCATCCATGAAGCGCAAAAATCAGTGCTTCACCACAGAGAATGAAAATTGGTCTCTATGTCGATAATGTTTTAATGGCTGGCGAAGAAGGTCGTTGAACAATAGTGCCTTTGAGCCCATCCGTTAGTCTGACTCCAACGACCACGGTGTACCACCGACTGTCGCGCCCTTTATGGGTAGCACTCACGGGAGATTAATCCTTTTTTTGTCGTCGCGCTAGCCTCTACTTAATATGCTATGATTGGAGGTTTTTGTTTAACCATTGACCAAACTCAATCAGATTACTCATAAGGCTCAGCCTTTTTTTAAAAAGCGTTTTTACTGGGTTTATTTTGTTACTAGATTTTGAACTTTTTTAATTTTCATGGGAGTTCAATAAAAACCTTACCTTAAATCCACTCTTTTCCATGTTCACGATGCCCTTCATCTACCATCTTTTGAAAAGCAATGTCACCTTCACTGGATTTTCTTGTAATTGTTTTACATACCCCTTCTAATCGTAGCAATACCATTTCCAAATAATCTTCTTCTAATCCCTTACCGTAAGATTCAAAAAACAATCTAACTCTTCGTTTTATATGGTTAGCATGCTGTAATGAATTATAATTAACTTTCTCACCTGTTTCAGAAAGATAAAATCTACTTAAGGGGACGCAAGTATAAAGAGTATAAGCTATGTCCCAAAGTCTTGGACCAGGTCCAGCAACATCAAAATCAATAATGCCTATTGGTCTTTCATAATTAAAAATAATGTTGTATATTGCAAAATCGTTATGACATAGTACCTCAATTGGTTGGGGGGTGTTATCTATCGATTCCCAGCTATCATCAAGTGAAAAATCACTCACAGAATCATGATAAAGACGGAGCATTTTCCCTATTTCTATTAAGACATTCATCAGACCACATGTATTCTTTTAAAGGATAATTACCAGCTTCTCCTTCAATAAATGATAATATCTCTCTTCCTTTTTCATCAATACCTAAAAACTTTGGTGCATAGCTGAAACCTTTGTTCTCCAAATGCTGTAACAGCCTATGAATTTTGGGGCTATCTGGCTTTAATTCTCGTCGCACAGTATCTCCCGAACGATAAACGTTAGAGACATTCCCTCCTGTTAGCATTTCTTCGTTTTCATGGTTTGACATCTAAATACCCCTCCCTATTTTTATCTTCACTCTTTTGAACACCCCATAAATCAATCATTCCTTTTGATATTTCACCACAAATATCCATTAACTTTATGGAACTATCCTGCCCCGTTGGTTTATGTAGAAACCTTCACAATACAATATAGCTCGGTGGGACCCCTAAAATAGTAAAATATCGATTGATGGTATCGTTATGGATGGTATACTATTATTTAAATATTTTTCCAAATTTTGAGGAGGTTATTCAATGAAAAAAGTACGAAATGGAATATGGATGTTTGTTACAGTCGTTCTTATGCTATCTTTTCTTCCGGAAATATCTGTTAAGGCGGCAGCCGATCCAATCATTAATGTCAAATTAAAAGGCTATCTTGGTAACAAATCCGAGATTATCGTTGAACCGGAAGTCACGTACACTACGAATCTAGCAAATGTAAAACTAGAATCGAACAAGAAGTATACGTTGAGGGTCAGCGGTACGGAGATTGTTGTTCTAACAGATTCAAAAGAAGTGGGCAAAGCTTCTGAGATTGAAGTGAAACCCGAAACAGGGAACGGTCCACTTTCGATTAATGGCCGTTCATACTTAGGAGGTTTCCGCTTTATTATGGAAGATGGAAAATTCATCCGCCCCTTTAACTCGATTGGCCTTGAAGATTATTTAAAAGGGGTCGTTCCAGCTGAAATGCCGGCTTTATGGAATCAAGAAGCCTTAAAGGCACAGGCTGTTGCGGCTAGAACCTATGCAATGGGCTACATCAACAGAACGCCCGATGACACAATTAGTTACCAGGTATACGGTGGCTACGCTTGGCACGAAAATTCAACAAAAGCTGTTAAAGCAACAGAAGGTCAGGTCATTGGTTATGGTGATAAACTACATATAGGTTCAGATGCTCTTTTTTCCTCTAGCAATGGAGGAAAAACCGAGTCCAACAAAAATGTTTGGGGCGGCACAGAGCGACCATATTTAATGGTCAAAGACGATCCATATGATCCGCAAACTGTGTGGAGTTTTAGTGTGAAAAAGCAACAAATAGACCTTACAAACTTAGATCTGACAAAAGCAGATACATGGTGGGCGAATACGAAGGAAGCCGAACAAACACAAGAAATTTCTAATATAAGAGCATGGCTACAGACAAATGGCTATACAGGTAATGACATTAAAATTACGGCTGTCCCTTTCCTATCCCTTCACGCACCAACAAGTGGCGGCAGGGTGAGTAAAGGAAGTATTACGATTGAATTTATAGTGAAAGAACAGGGGAAAGCGCTACAGCAAAGTGTAATATTAGAAGACGTAACGGCTTCAAAAATTAGAGCAATTATCGGTCTGAGCTTCATGAAAAGCTATTTAGTAGACAAAGTGGATACTACAACGGATACGATTAACGTTTCAGGAAAGGGCTTCGGCCATGGTGTCGGACTAAGTCAGTATGGCGCGAAAAAAGCTGGCGAACAGGGAAATACGTATCGTGATATTCTTGCTGTCTATTATGAAGGGACAAGCTTAAAACAAGCGTATAAGCCAGAACCTGAGGAAGTAGAACCAGTAAAGCCATCACCGGCACCAGTCATTCCAACGCCAATCCCAACACCAGTTCCAGATCCTGCACCTAAAGATGAAACAGCACCAACGATTAAAGATATAAAAACCGATTACGATTCTAAAACAAACCAAGTCAAATTAACCTTTGATACGAATGAAAAAGCGAATGTGACAGTGGAAGTAAAGGATGAAAAAAAACAAGCCCTCGCTTCTCTTGTCAAAGGGGACGAAAAGCCGTCAGGATCGCAATTAGCCGTTTGGGATGCATCAGAGGTAAGCAACGGTTCATACACCTTTGAAATTACAACGATTGATAGTAGTAATAATACAAGTTCAGCATCGGTTCCATTTACATTAACAAAGCCTGATACAACGGCTCCAGTTATTAAAAATACAAATACCTCATATGACTCAAAAACGAATAAAGTTTTTCTGAAGTATGAGATCAATGAAAAAGCAAAGGTTATCGTTCAAGTAAAAGACGCAAAAGGTAAAATCCTAGCTACTCCGATCAATAATGTAGAGAAAAATGCCGGTGTTCAATGGACATCGTGGAATGTCTCGAAGGTATCGAATGGTAAGTACTCATTTGAAATTACAACGATTGACAGCAGTAAAAATAAAAGCTCAGAAACGGTTCCATTTACATTAACAAAACCCGATATATCGGCACCTTCCATTAAAAATATAAAAAACTCATATGATTCAAAAACGAATAAAGTTTCTTTGAAGTATGAGATTAATGAAAAGGCGAAGGTCACCGTTCAAGTAAAAGATGCCAAAAGCAAAACCGTCGCGACACTGACCAATAATACTAATAAAAATGCCGGTGTCCAAAGTGCATCATGGGATGTATCAAAGGTATCGAACGGAAAGTATACGTTTACCATTACAGCGATAGATCCAAGTAAGAACAAACGTACAACGACGACTTCCTATACATTAAACAAACCGGCATCGAAGTATATGACTGGTAAGGTCAATGCTACAAAGTTAAATGTCCGTTCCAAACCATCCACATCAGGGAAAGTTCTTGGCTCTTTGAAGAAAAACCAAACCGTTACCGTCATTACTAATAGCAGTTCTTGGTACAAAATTAAGTACGGTAAGGAAACAGGTTATGTATATGGAAAATACTTAACGAACGTCCAATAACAAAAATCTATCCATGAAAAGCCCAAATCAATATTTGGTGAGCACTGAAAAAGACCTTGATTATTTAAAAGCCTAAAGTAAACCAAAAAATTAAACCTTTATAGTTAATTTGGCAACCTTGAGGGCATGAACCGATAATCTACTTGGTTCATGCTTTTTAAATTGAGCTAAGTTCGTTGGTCTCTCGAACTCCCTAAGTCAACCCATATTACTTATGAACAAAAAAGACACGCTCTAAGAAACTTTATGAGATTCATGATCATTAGATTTATTCGCTATTGCTAACGACCTTTTTAGGGCTTCCTTTGCCTATTATAAAAACTACCTCTCATGAGTCCTATATCAAATTTAAATATTCTAGCGAGGTTCACTCCCAAATAAATCTAGGTTTATCCCCTAAACTTACAAGTACCATCCTTATATATTCCATACTCATATACTTGTTACTGGGTTAAAGATAAAAAGCAGAACAAGATTGAATAACTTGTTCTGCTTTTTATAAATCTATTCTGAAACTACAGGTGTCAATCAGTATCACTTATTTAATCTTCGACCCTAAGCAATTCATCTTATTAATCTTTAATAGTTTTTTCTATATCACTGTTTTTTATATATTGTGTAACGGCTTTATTTACTAGGTCTGTAATAGTAATGCCCGTTCCTTTTTTTGCTACATACAACTTTAATTTATAGTGCAAATCAGCATTTAATTTAACTACTTTTGTTTCTGCAGCCTTTGTCTTTTTTGCAAATGTACTTTCCACGTTATCGTTTTGTTGTCTATCCGAAAAACTCATTAAATTTCCACCTTTTTTTATTTCTTTTCAGTTTAATTGGCCATTCGCTTAATTATTTCCTAGAACACTTAATTTGTACATTTTAAGTGACTTCCTATCTTTTCTTCGTATACCCTCTAAATTAAAAACCGTTTATTCAGTCCGTGAAAGTTATTTGGATATGTTTTAATATTTTTTCAGTTAATTCATTTGAGAATCACTAACGATTTACAAAACCTTCAAACTGTACTTGTGATAGTAATATAAGCTATGAAGGGATTTAAATTAGCAACAGTAATTACTCTGGATCTCTCTTCCTTATCATATAATAACTTACCTAGAGACTTGGCTACTTACCATCGGGCGAAAGAAGATTATGTTTTAATACCATAATAATAATTACCTAATAAAAACATTATAATATATTAGTTACTATTTTACATTTAAATTCGTTTCTGTTTTTCATTTCATTAAAATGTCACCTCTGGATCTAATGGTTATTTATTTACACTATTTAAGTCTATAACTAATGTCACTTTGCAGACATTAAAATCAGTGGCACTGCTTACTGGTAACGAATCAACTGTAACCCAATGGTTGCTAATTAAGTTCTTCTTGTTTCAACTTAATCATTGAATTGATTTTCTCCCTATACTTCTCATTAGTGAAAATTTCTTGCGTAGTCGTTGAATGTAATTTTGCATGTCTAGAAAAATTAGTAGACACCAGCCATCGACCACAATATGGACATGGAAGCTGTCCATCTACTTGCCATTGTGTCGTTATGAATCTATTTGTATTGGAGGTACTTCTTTTTGTTTCTTTTTTGACTATTTCTGTATTCGCTTCGACTACATAATCATTCATTTTGTATTCATCTGAAATTGCTAATTCTTCTGATTCACTCACTTTCCCTGTCATTTCACGCTCTACTAGTAGACAAATAGCTTCACTGATAGATAGACCGAGTTCGGCACAATAACCTTTAAAGTCACTGTATAAGCTTTCTGGAAGGCGTGCGGTTAATACTTCTGTCTTTTCTTTTCTTCTCCGATTCCGCGCGAATTGTTCTAAGTATGTTGTCATGTACTCCCCTCCTAAATCCTCTTACTGATTTTATTCGGTATACATCATCTTATTACCTTCACATCACCATGTATTTAATTTCATGGCTATAAAATCCTTACGTAGTCTTATAGTTATACAAACAAAAATAAACTATAGTTAGAAGTTAGAAAGGGCTAAAAATTCAAAAATATAAAGTTGCTGGTTGGATGCTCTTTTTATATAGTACATAAATACAGTTTTACAGGTATACAGGTTACTCTATTAATAAGTTTTCTCTCCCTTAAAAATCATTAAGAGGAAGGGGTCATATATATTTTATCTTTCTTTATTTATATGCCTTCTTAAAAATTCTTTTCGTCTCATTTCCTTATTTCCACCTGAATTTTCTTTGCTGACGTCTTCATTTGTTAGCTTTTTTTCGTTTATTTTATCTATATTCAACTTTTCTAAGAGTTGGTTTTCTATTTCCTTTACATTAGGTTGGGTTGGCATAAATTTAATACCACGATCTATTAGATTCTTAATTCTTGAAGCCTTATTTTCTATAGTTTTTATATCCTTTTCATTTACTAATCTATAAGGATTTCTATTTACAGTATATTCTTTTTGAATATAATCTTTTGTTGCTGGAAACATATCTTGTATAACGAAAGCTTGTTTCCTAGAACCAACATTACATATATGAGCAATATCACAAGGTCTACCTTTTGATTCTCTATTGTCAATTATTCTTTCGAACTTCTCTATCCTGGAAGACAAGGGTATGAACCAAAGAATTTCTTTATTATCATCTTCAAATACAAAATAATTCGGCCGAGATTCGCCTTTATTATTTTTCAAATTTGGATCTGGAAAGTCTTCAAAGTATTCATCTTTAATTGTGTATATAAAATGTTTATTTGGATTCAATTTTTTCACCATATTTCCTAGAGCAAAAAAAAGAAGCTAGAGAATTTTTAAAATTCTCTAGCTTCTTTTATAACTCAATATACCTTACAAGCCCTGATTTTATTAATCGCAGGCGGGGTTTGCGATCCCTTCTTCTTAGTCGTCATTAGGAAAAACGACTCCTTTTTTATTAGTCGCTTAAGGAGTAGCGACAAACTTACCGTATTTAATATAACAAATATTATATATTCCAACTCAAAAAATGTCAATAAAATTAACGTTCTAATTGCTTTTGTTTATATATTCTCTTTTTTGATTCTTCTCGATTTTTAACTGTCAATTTTAATTGTTCGTTCCAATCCTTACCTTTTGTCGGCAGTTCTTGTTTCATCGAATACGAAGTACCATCCTTTCTTTTAACTTCTAACAAACTTAACTTATCGACAAAGGTTGTTCCTGCCTTATCATTATCTACACAAAGCGAAACACTCTCTGGTGTGTCCTTTAATTGCTCTTTTGCTTTTAATACATAATTATAAACAGTATTATGCTTCAAACCTTCCATACTGATTAACCAGGTATCCTTTAGTTTTTTTTTATTTAAGGTAGCATGGCTAAGAAGATCAATAGATGATTCAAAAAATTTTAAGTGTTTGGGTTCTCCATTTTTTACATTGAATCCATAATTAGCAGTGGAATTTTTGTGTACGGACTTCCAAGTTCCTCTTTTGAATTTTTCGGATTTAATGGTACCTTGTTCGCTGCAACCCATTATATTTTCGTAATCTTTCCAAAGAAAAAGTACGTTATTATATTTGTCTTGTTTAATTAACCCTTTATCATGTAAATCATCTACTAGTTCTGCATCAATTTTCCTTACATTTATTAAGTAATCTCTAGCTTTATCGAATTTCTCAACTTCTTTTTCAGGCGAATATTCATAAGGAACAACTACAAACTCTACATTTTCATTTTTTTGATAATCGTGGTTTTCATCAAGCAACTTATTCATAGCTCCCATAAAGTTTGTTTCTTCAACTTCTTGAACAAAATTGATGATATTTCCACCTTTTCCTTTACTATTCCAGTAAAAAACATTTTTTCTTCTGTCTATAACACAGCTATCATGCTCTACCAATCGGTAATATCTTTCATTATCACTTTGTACATCAATGCTATTTTGATCACAAAAATCAATAATATCTATTGTTTCAGCTTTTTTTATATCTTCTTTTGTATACATAAAATCCCCTCCTATTTAATCAAACCTATAAGCGATTTAGCTTGATTTATTAAATTTCCTAAATCTCCGGTTAGATTAAAACCTGTAAAGGAAGCGATACTAAAATCTAATGTTTTTATTTGTAGTATCAAAATTAATACACTTCCAAGAAAGATAAAATTTTCCACAATACTTCCAGTTCGATACCAAACAACACCCATTCCAGATTGAAAGCATTGATCTGATAAAGGAGTTAACCATTTAACCCCTGATTTACTGAAACTGTCCTCAACAATGTGTAATATATATCCCAGAATGAAATATAGGCCTATAATAGCCTTAAAATCGGATAACCCTACCATTAGACTATTGTTAAAAAAACGATTAAAATTCCCGCCAAAGAATGCGTTATACCCCTATGACCAAAAACCTTATTTAATACATCTGAAATTCCTCTTGTTCTGCAGCCTATCCACGAATGAGGTTCATCTATATCTGGAAATACAGCTCCAAGGGCCACTGCTAAAACACTTCCTATGGTCAATGTATCTGTAGCTGCCATTATTGGTAATGTCGCAACTAATGATGTTGCAAAGTGTGTTCTATACTGCATTTTTTCCTCCTTTTGAATCAAAAAAGGCCACAAGAACTTAATCTGTGACCTAAACGTTATTTATTTGATCCTTTTCAAAATAAAAAGGAACCATGTAAAAAGGCTCTCATTATCTTTCTTGTTTAATTTTTTTGTTTTTGTTAATTTATTGTTCCAATAAAATAAGGAGTGGTGGTCCTTCCCAATGACTTTGAGCTATTTCACCTAAAGTAACTTTTGATCGGCCACTATCTAATAAGACATGATTAAATGATAACTCTTTGCTTTGAAAGTAATAAAATGCCTCATCTCTATTCATATTGAATAAACTCATAAAATAAGTTTCTGCTTCATGAATATCGCCAGCAGCTACCACTTCTTTTTCCGTTACTTGAAAAAATTTAACTTTATCAATATTTACCTCTCCAAATGAATCCTCCATTTTGGTAAAATCACCTCTCCATCTGATGACTTAAGGCCATTTGTGCTTTTTTACTAATATCAGTACTTAATTGTAAGTTGGATAAATTTTGTTTATTATCTAAACCTAATCTTTCGTTTACTTTTTCAAAGTCCTTAATACCAGGATTTTTTAATACGCCATGTTTTTGCATTCGTTCATTAAAATCTGTTTTATTTTCACTTTTAGCAAAAGTGAAATCTTTAATGAGTTCCTGATTATATGAAAAATGACCATTCGTTTCCTGTGCTTGAGCTGCAGTTACAATGTCTGAAACTGTACCCAACTTTACAGGCTGCGATTGGCCATTATAGTAATAATATATGTTTTTGTTATCTACGATTGGTTCTGGTTCTTTACTGGTCATTTCACTTTGATCTACATCGTAAAAACAGGTGGTCCTATAATTTTCTTCATCATCTGCATATAGTTCATTCCATTCTTTATCTGTAAAAACCAATTTATGAGCATCCTCTGATAAAATCATCCCACTTCTAAAATGAAAATATCCTTCGTCTTGTGCAATTGCTTTGCCAGAAAGGTCACAGTGAAGTACTTCATCCTGATCAATAGGGAATACTGGATCTTCCTTTTCTATTGGTTGGAAATCACCAAATTTCAAGTGTTGATTACGCCATTGATCAAAATGTTTACTTTCTTCTACAGCAAGGTGATTATACCAATTTTCTTCGAGTTTTACGATCGTTTCTTTGTCTGCTAACTCATTATCCTTAATGTGATGTAAAGGGTGTACATATTCTTTACTGTCATATTTACCACTGAATGATTTAATTTCCCCGTCTTCTGGAATAGCTACTGTATATATAACCTCAGCATATTTATATGGTTCAATATCTTGACTATTCACTTCGCCAAATGACCTGAAATCATCTGACACACCATGTAAATACATTTTAGGTTCATCAAATTTCACTTCACCATGTGCTTCTTCATATTGATAAAGTGAACGATAAGTTAAGTATTTGTTAAAGTCTTCAGGGTTACTATATTCTAACTTCCTCCAAAACTCCGTATTTTCTAGATCTAACTTATCAGAGGTTAACCCATTATTAGACTGAATCAAAAATAGTTTATCATGATACGTTTCCGGTTCTTGCTCTGCTGTTAATTCTTGTTCTTTTTCATGCGAAATAACCGTATCCATTACTTCAATAAATTCGGCTGCTGTTCTATGGACACCTTCCATAGCCTTTTGTTTATTCTCTAATTTTTGGCCATTATTAGTCCACTTAGCGATATAAGGAATAGCTTTTTCCGATGTATCCATACCATAGTGCTTACAAACAATATAGGACGTTAATTCAGCTTGAAACTCTAATGTAGATGTATCGCTTGAATTCCTTATTTCGCTACCTAAATAGTGCATTTTGGCGTGTGCCAATTCATGAATGGCTGTAGCTAAGTTTTGTGTAGGTGTATTTCTACTGTTTAATAAGATCTCTTTATTAGTTGTATCTAAAGTATCTTGAATGAATGCCCCTTTTGCTGCTCCTAACTCTGTTTGACCCATTTCTGACATTTTCATATCTCTTATTTCAATGTCTAATCCTTTCGCAACAGCTTCTATTCCTTTTAATAACTGTGCTGCATTATTGCCATCATCAATTTCAAAATTATATTGTCTATTAGGAAATATTTTGGGTAAATCTTCAATCGGAGCATTAGTTTGAGATATATCAAAAACATGGCCTTTATTATAGTTATTTACCCTTGTTGTAGGAATCTTTCCTTCTTTTATTAATTGCTTTTCTTCTTTTGTTGCAAATTTTATTTGCTTTCTTTCTCCATTAGCATCTTTAAATAAAGTAACCGGAGCATAACTTAAAATTTCAATTCCTTTTTCCCCTTTATTAACTGAATACCCTTTATCCTTCCAGTCTTTGAAACTAGCTACTGCAATAGCTCCTTGAAATTGGTTCTGAATCAATGACATATTATTTAAAGAATAAGAATGAAATCTTGATAAAAAGTCAGCATATTCTAAAAGACTTTCGGGAGAAGTACTATACTTTTCAATCTCCACAAAGACTTTCTCTGAAAGATCTTTAATTTCTTGTTTTCTTTGTTCACTCGTTTTACGACTATATTTAGGATTAGCCAACGATAACACCTCTCTTTTCGTCATATTCTACAAAAAGAAATAGATTATTTATAACAGCTTCGTCAAAGACTTCAGCATAATATTTAATTTGCTCATCAGTTACTGATACTTCATTTCTTTTATTAAAAATGTAATTCGCTAAAACTAATACATTATTTTCCGCATCAATTTCCTCAATCATAAATAAATCTCCTTGTGATTGCATTTCCATATTTTATCCTCCTTTTTTGTTACATCATCCTTTTTATATCGGTCTTTCAATCATGATTATCACCCCCTAAAATGATTTATCTTGAATTCATAATATATCTTATATAGTTATTTATAATCTATTTTTTTGCTGTTCCCAGGCAATTCTTTGTTGCATTTGATCGAAATCTTTTTCAGCTCTATACTTATCAAAGTCATCATTAATGGCACTTTTCAACCGATTAATATCTTTATAACTCATAATAGGCTTATGATTCTTTTTACTAAGATAACCTTTACTTTGAACTTCAGTTTTTGGAGATTCATTTAGTTTATGAATATCTTCCTTAACTTCAATACGAACTTTATTCATTGGAGGTTCATTTATTTCCTTATAGGTGGACCGATTTTGATTAAGGGATTCACTGTGTCTTTTCAACTCTTTTAAAAACGAATTACCCAGTCTTTTTTGAATATCCTTCTTTTTATTTATTGCATATTCTTTTTCGGAGCGTTCCGAATCACCAAATATATCTTTTCTATAATTACTTTCTTCTTCCGTTCGTTCAAAATACTCTTTGTAATGTGGATTATCTTTCATAAGTGAATCAGTAATTTTATCTATTTTATCTCTTGTGTTTTCCGAAATATATTTACTTCCATATTGCCAATATTTTTTATTTGAAGGTAATTCTTCATATAAATTTTCTAATAATGTTTTTTGCATTAAATTATCTTTTTGTTGATATGTATCTTTAATATCTTGGACAAGTGTATTCCTTAAAAAAGATATTCTTGAAAGTTCAACGGTACGATTAACAAGAGCATTAGCAAAAACACTTTTCATATTATCAATGGTCTTTTGCTTTCTCTTCCCTTTTGGAGCTAAATATTGTACCCCTTCTTCCTCTACAGAAATTAACGGCCGAGTATTTTTTGTTTCCACAGTTCCATAATGAATATGAATATGATCGGTATTTCTGTGAATGGAAGCGAACCAATAACCGGATTGTATGTCTTCATCTTCAAACATTTTATCCATCATCTTATGACTGGCATGTCTAATTCTTTTTTCATCCAACGTATTTGTTACTGGATCATATATCTTTTCTTTTATTAAGAATTCCGTATCAAAACTAATAACATCTTGATAAAAGACAGAACCATTGTTTTGTGCATTTTTGATTATTTCATTAACTTCGCCTATATCCTTTGCATCCATTTGTTCTTTGTTTATAGAGAATACACCATCCTTTACAGAGTGACTATTTATATAAGCATTCTCATTTGATGTATCATAACGGGCTGCTCTTTTTTTTACTACCTCTAGTTCTTTCTTTTCTATATCTGTTAAGTCTTTCTTTTTTTCTAAAGCATATTGTCTACTCATATATGAAATATATTTCATATAATCTGCATCATCATTGAACTTCTCTTTTGATTTAATGATTTTTTTTGCTTCCTCTTGTCTTTCTGATAACTGTTTTTCATCACCCTCTGAAAGATATGAAACTCCTTTCTTCATATCGTAGTTTTTTACAGCTTGATTAATCCTTTCTAATTCCCTTTTTTCTTCATTTGTTAAAGAAGAAACTCTTTCTTTTAACGCTTCTTTTCTCGTCATATATTTAACATAATTAGAAAAACTTTTTGCATTCGGCGTTGTAAATTGCGATGTTAAAATTATGCCTGGCTTACCCATTGCATTTCCCTCCTAATAATCTCAAAGAAAGTTACGAGAGAATGTTTTGTTTGGTGTTTTGTTTGGTGTATTTGAACTTGATTTTACCGTTGTAGAACGTTGTATATTACCTTCTACATTCTTTTTAGCATCGGCATAGATATAGGTATCTACAGCTTTACCAATGGCCTTAACATCTTTCGCATGGAATCCACCAGCGACCATTTCCGTTAACATATCTATACTCTTTGACATAGAATTGATTTTCCTTTGAATTTCTTTATTATCGTCAGAAATTGACTCATCTTCTAAAGATAAAATGGCGTATCTAACTGCATCAGCATAATTTTTAATACCTGGTTTATTTTCAATAAGGTCATTCATAATATCTATATGTGTTTGAGTAAAACGAACATGCTTACTTATATACTGTTGAACCATAAAGAACTACCCCTTCCTCAATTACATTCATAACTTACCTACTTGTTCCTCAATATCAATACCACTTGCCAAAAGGTGAAATAAGCGATTATTACTATTAATAAATTCTTGCAGCTTATCAGTTTGACGATCTAACGTATGAGCTAAACTATCAACGGCCTGGTCAAACTTATCTTCCTTTAATTTTGTTAATCTTAATTCACAGTCATTCTGAATTAACATTTTTATATATTCATTCCTGCTAAATTTTCTTCCTAATTTTTTAGATAGATCAGCTGCCTTTTGATCAATTTCTTTTATATATAGAATGTCCACATTTGTAACTTTGATATCCATTTCTTCACTCATTTCTTTCAAGATCTGTTATTTAGGAAAAGAGCATAAGGAAACTCGGTGCCGCCCCTTCTAAAAAGGGGGGCAAACAGGCTGTGCCTGTTGAGTTTCTTGTCTTTCTGATTAAGTGTCAATTTATCGTCAATAGGTATAGCACAGGTATAGTCTTGGTATAGTGACGGTATACCAGAGGTACACCGAAATATTCATATAGATAAAGACTTTTTTTCTATAAAGAAGCTCTTTTTTCTTCTAACAATTTAATTTTTTTATTTAATCCTTCGACTTTTTGGACGAAGGTATCTATATCATTTTGATGTGTTTGAATGGTTGTTTTATAACTATTAATATTATTTTTCGTTTCAAATTTTTCTTCATCGGTTTGATATTGCATATCCAATTCCAATTCTGCTATTTCTTTTTCTATTTCATCTATTGCCAATTTATTCGATTCAATTTCCTTTTCATTCAAGGTGATTTCATCTTTTAAATCCTTTTGTTGAAAGGTTATATATTCAATTTTAAAATCTCTTTCATTCCCTTTTTTAAGTTGATTATTTACAATTTTTTTGGATTCATTGATATAGATTTTTACACTTCGTTCCTCCAAATCGTCATATTGTTGTAGTTCTGGATGAACATACTTCGGGACGATTGTAGATGAGAGTACAGAGAATCCTTTAGGAATGCCCTTAACAATAACCACAAAGTAATGATCATTTATTTGGGTTATTTCTGTTTTTAATTGCTCCTTACTGTCTTTAATATACCTACTATTAATTTCATATTTTATATCCGAAAAAGAGGCTACATTTGTCGAATTTTTTACCGAGAAATCCATTCTCATGAATTGTTTTTCGGGATTAAATTCTTTTTTCACTAATGCAATTTGTAAGTTATTACTCAATGTCTTATACTCATTAATTTTTGCTTCTTCATAATTATAAGATCCTCCTGACAATATGGGAGAAATAAAAATGATGCAAAATCCAAGAATAAAAGCACCAAAACTTGAAGTATATAAGGCCTTTAAACTCATTTTTTTACGACTGTTTTTTTTCATTAAACTCTACCTGGCCTTTCTTATAGGCATTCTGATTCCCTGCTTTTTTTTACGATTTTCACACTTAAATCTATATTTTGATATTTAACGTTTCTATATTTAGTTTTTCCGTCTTCATCTTTTTTTGTTTCTCTAATAAGTAACCAAACAACCTTTTCTCCATAATTCAAATCAAACCATTCAGTTTTAATTTTTCTTGTTAAAGTTGGTTTAACATTATGATAAAAAATTAAATAACAACCGTCTTCTGAATAATCATGTTTAGGAATTAAATCATCGATAGTAGTAATCAATTTGTATTTCCACCCCTTCTATATCAATTAACTGGATAATAGACATAATTTTTAACTTTAATGGTTCCATCATCTTCTGTTTGCATTTCCATATAAACAAAACTTCTTACTTTAGTTTTTCCCTCTGTACTTTTTGCTTCATATGTAATGTCTGCTAGTATTTCGCTACTCTTTTCTTCTTTATTAGTATCGTCAATATACAAATTCAGATCGGTAATTTTAGAAGTAAAGGTAGGGTCGGAGCTTAATTGATTTTCTGAATCAGATTTAACCATTTCCGGGGCCACTTTATCCAATAGGTTGTCTGTGGTTATTGGTTTTATTTTTTCTCTACGTTCTTTTAATTGGTTGGAATCATAATTTAAATAGGCTGTAATAAACTTCCTTGCCACATCTTTATTGGCCATTTGACTTTCTAATTCTGTATTCGATATTTTTTCTTTAACTCCAGGATCGCTATTCTTTATATCAATTGTTAAATTTTTTATAGTATCTTCAAGTTTAGAGATTTTTGAATCTTTTTCTTTTAACTCATTACTTATATGTGTTTCTACATTACCCTCTTGGGAAAGAATGTTTTTAAATAGAATGGCGTTAAGGATAAGTGATCCAATTAAAAAAAGAACTATAATGAATAGTCCTTTAGGAAATTTTTTTTGTTTTGAAATATTCATTTTTTTAATCCTCACTTTCTATTCTTATTATTAATTAACTACTCTCCGAATACTATCGAAGTGCGACATCCAGTACGAGCTTGTCCAATAATGATAACCAATACCAGACCCATTTGAGTCGTACATTCTTGTTTGGTCAACATAAATGCCAACATGACTTATATGATTGGGCCCTCCATATGTTCCTTTAAAAAATATTAAATCACCTGGTTGTGCTTCTTCCTTTGGTATTTCTATTGTTGCTTTCCACTGATCAGCAGCAACTCTAGGAAGGGAAATACCGGCCTTCTTATACGCCCATTGCATCAATCCTGAACAATCAAATCCAGTGTTTGGAGTGGAGCCACCCCATGCGTAAGACCACCCTTGATATTTTAATGTTTCACTCATAATCGTTTGATAAACGTCGCTTCCGATAGGTACATCAACACTTCCAGCACCTACATATTGTTTAACTAAATCGGTGTAATAAAAATTACCGCCATTTCTATACAAATACGTTTTACCATATGCTTGTGAAACCGCATTGACATATGAATACGTTGTACCACTATGGTTTCCTAAACTCGGTGCAACAACCGTTCTTGAATAATCTTCAGCAAGATCAATCGAATGTGTTTTATTTTTAGAAGCAAGATAACTTACGTAATTACTACCAAAATTATAACTTTGAACAATAGCCAAATTATCAGTAACTCCCAAAGAATCAGCTAATGCTTTAACATTTTTTAAATACTTTACTCCTTGTTTAATACTATCTATGGGGTCTGTGAAACCATTGGGTCCTAACCCAGCACTTTCACTAGATTGCATGATATCTTTCCCTTCACCCCTCGATTCCACTTCAATTATAGCCATTATATATGGCACCAATTCAGGTACTTCTTGTCTTTCTGCTTCTCTTTGTACATCATCTAACCATCTTAATGTAGTCTCTGATAGATTTAACATACTGACTCCATCTAAAGAACCTCGATCATAGGAAGCCCCCCCAAATAATCCAATGGCCATAATAATAATAATAATAATAAAAAATAAGGAAAGAGCTATTAGTAAAATCTTTAAATTAAAAATCGAGATTAATAATTTTATAGCTTTAATAAATTTAATCGTCTTACCTATCGTCCTTAATGAACTATCATTCTCCAATCTAATTTCTCCTTTTAAATACTTGGTTATTATTGACCGCCTTTAAATCTGGCTAATTGATCATTCTCTGGATCAAATGTAACTGTATATGAGTCACTTGAAGAAGTTTGTACAATCGCTTGACCAACTTTTAAATTGGTTAACATCTGATATTCTGTATCAGTTAATGAATCGCCTAAAACTTCTTTCATTCGGCCCATAACGGAATTATCCAGGTAAAAGAAAACTTTATACTGTGTTAATTCAAATACCGTTTTTATTATGGCTACACTCTTATCACTTGCATTTTCAGGCAATATTTCATTTGGGGATTGAGTTGCAAAAAATACGCCTGCGCTAAACTTACGCATTTCTCGTTCAAAAGAAACTACATATTCAACTGCAAAAAGGTTATTTGAATTAATAATGTTATGGCACTCATCTAATAAAACCATGAAGTATCTTAATTCTTCATAAGTGACTTTACCTTCTTCTAACAACCGTTTCATTTTACGACCATTTTTTAATGCGTGATTCCATATAAGAGTAAGAGCAGTAAACAACTGACAATTAAATACTTCTTTATCTAATTGAGATATTCCATCTATATCAAAAAATACAATTTGTTCATTTTCAACATTTTCAATAGTGGAATGCCCGTCAAACAATGGAGCATATTGGCCAACCATTTCATCAATCATTATCTGAAGAACCTCTAACGTTCTAACACGTTGTGGAGTCGGATTCTTATATTTTATTGAACGGAGATATTGACTAAATTCACTTAGTGTTGGATAGTATTCTGGTTTAAATCCTGTTACTTTTACAGCATCAGGCTTTTCAATATAGTTTTTAGTAAGAATACCTTTGTAGATATAAAATTGTCTTAGCAGCCCTTTAAACTCTGTTAATTCGATATCTGTTATTTGTGGATTTAGAAATCTCACCATATTAGCTAATTTTGATAAATGTTGCATAAAAGAACCAAATTCATCGACATTTTCACCGTTTACATCGGTCTTGGTAGCAAATATTTCTAAGGGGTTTATCATTCCACCTCCACCAGAGAGGTCAATGATTTTTCCGTTTATGTAAAACACGAACATCCCATTTGTCCTTTTCAAATTCTTCTCGGTTGTCTGTGTATTGAAATAACATATTATAAATTCTTCTTAAAATACCTGCTGCTGGTGTTTTTTCAACCAAGTCTTTTTGAATTATCTTTTGTCTAAGCCGATGAGTAGTAACTCCATTTTCATTCAACCAAAACAAATACTCTCGTTCTACTTTATCAATATCCAAATCCAATAAGGATGTTAACTCAGAATATTTTTTGTTTAAAAACTCAGCCATTTTGTTTAATGGGAATTGATAAGCGTTAAAAGCACTACTAATTGTCCATAAATCGTTAAAGAGTTGTTGATAATAAACATATTTAACTTCTAAGTTGATTGTAGGGTTGGTGAATCTGAAAAAAATATTTTTATTGGCATAGTTATAGTTTGATACTAATTCCTCAAACTGTTTTATTTCACCGATAAAATGGATATTCCACTTGTCATTCACTAAGAAATAGGGATTGTTTACTTGTGCAACTGTAACCGAACCATCTTCATGTATTGTTTTTTCGGGAAAGATGGATAGAATATTTTTTAAGTCTTCATGAAATCCTTGTTCTATCACAAGAATTTTCTTCGTTTTTTTCATCAAGTAACTCCTTTTCATTCCTTTTTCGATAAATCAAATTCAGATTGTGCCTTTTCCCAATCCTCACGGATTTCTTCTTCCGAAGGATGAAGGTATAAGTTCATTGTTGTTTGAATTTGAGAGTGTCCTAATCGTTCTTGCACTTGTTTAATATCCTTTGTTTTCTGATAGAATTTCGTGGCGTGCGTATGGCGAAATAGGTGAGGATGTAAGTTTATCCCTGTTTTCTTTTTAAGACGCTTAAAAAGGGATTCTACGTTCCAATATTCCATTGGTTTCCCAACATCTTTTCCTCGTAGTTTCACAAAGACAAAGTTTGAATCTAAATCTAATTCGTCAATCACTTCATACAAGTAGTCATCATATAAATCCATTAACGACTGTGATACAAAAATTTCCCGTTCACCTGTTTTTAGCTTTGCTCCGTTTTCTAATTCTCCTCGATCTACTAAACGAATCCGATGCCCTCTTTGACGGTCAAATATAAAATCCTCCATGAAAAGAGCGAGAGCTTCTCCAATACGCAATCCCGTTTCAAATAATAATTGAATTAAGAATGCATCTCGTATGTTAGTGGTTGCTTGGAATACTTGTTGTACTTGTTCTTTTGTAAGTGTACCTACTCTTTTGCGTGGTTCTTTTAATTTAAGTACGTTTCTGATTGATAGCTTGTCATTATTGACATGATGCAAGAAACTTTTGTAACGAGAGTGTCCCCCTGTAAACACTTGTTTCATTAACTTTTCCATCATGTCATTTTGTACTTCTTCATTTCGAAATAAGTAGTCATATAAGTTTGCTATAACTGTAATTGTAAGATTAATTGTTTTTTCCGTTCGCTTTGATTTCACTTGCCGAAGTGGAGTAACTTTTGAATTCTCATAAGGACTTCTTAACCACCCCACAAACTCCACTAAATCTTCTAACCTAATATACTTATAATTTTTGTGAGTTTCTTCTAAATAGGTAAAAAAATGTTTTAGGGAATAACAGTATGTTTTTTGAGTATTAGGGCTTTTACTTGTCTTATCTAAATACTTTAGATATTTCATAACTGGCATTACAGGGAATCCCTCTCGGTCCAGTAATATGTATCTCTTGTTGTTATTCTCTAGGAGAACTTCTTGTACCCTCATAATATTCACCTCCCCAAAATCCATATAACGCTCGGTCCGAAAACCTCGCTACGTCCTCCACCCCTCTAAAACAAACGTATGTTCCTGTTCATCATATACATATTAGACTATATTTTCAATATCTAATTAATAAATCTAATTTGTATGAAAAAAGAGGATATATGCTCATATATTGAACATAATATCCTCTTATTAGTTTAGTCTACTTAAAATTTAATCGTCGCATCTTTTTTATAAACATCGGGTCTTTATTTCAAATCTACATCTGTTTCAATCATACCATTTGACACCTTTTTATTTGTGTAAAAAATGGAAACTTCTTTATGCAACTAACCTCCCTCAATAAACTAAACACAATCTCACGATTGCTCTAGAATTCTTCGAATTTCATAGTCATATCATTAACAGTTATTTATGTAAGCTCGGCATCACTCCTCAAGGGTAGGGATTTATCGAAAAAAGTGTATGCTAAACTAGCCAATTATAGGAAAAAATTGGTTTAAGCAATGTTATGATCGCACTTTAGGATATCCACATGTCTCATGG